>NZ_JAXBME010000004.1:300000-421226 GCF_033963835.1 Cytobacillus sp. IB215665 | reverse complement strand
ATTATATCATCTTAAATCTATTATGATTTCTTAAAATGTATTGACTTATATTAGCTGGTATTGTTTAATAACATTTTCATTAAGTCCAATAGTAAGAAAAGCTTATCTTACTATTGGACACATTAATCATTGAGTTTACTAAAATGCAAAAAGAGTATGTGCCCTTATATCTTTTTTTCTTATTTTGGTATATATGAGAAATTATTTTCAAACTATCCCGCATATATTAAGGTAACAAATTAAATAGATAGGGTGATTCTTATGGTACTGGCTTATGTTGTAAATAACGCTTCGCCCTCAGGTAACGGAACTGTATCGGTTATAGATGTGAAAACCCATAATGTGATTGCTACAGTGTCAGTTGGAGTTGGTTCACGTGCTATATCCTTCACGCCCGATGGCAAATTGGCTTATATTGTGAACAGTGGGAATTTCCAAAATAATGCAACTTTATCAGTTATAGATGTAAAAACTCACCAAGTGATTGCTTCAGTGCCGATTAACGATGATTCACGTGCGGTGTCAATCACTCCTGATGGCAAATTGGCTTATGTTATAGAAGTAACAACCGTTGCAGTCATAGACGTGAAGACTCATAATGTAATTGCTACGGTTGCGATTGAAAATCCAGTAAATGTTGTGTCTTTCACTCCTGATGGCAAATTAGCTTATGTTACCAGTAGACAAGAAATTCCATCTTTTACATTTGCTTCGGTCATAGATGTGAAAACTCACAGTGTGATTGCTACGGTGCAGATTAGTAATAATGCAAATGATGATCCACGTGCGGTGTCCTTCACACCTGACGGCAAATTGGCTTATGTTGCACACACAGAGCCCATGGGTAATGGAACTGTCTCGGTCATAGATGTGAAAACTCATAGCGTGATTGCTACAATACCAGTTGGAAGGGATACACGTGGTGTGTCTATCACGCCTGACGGCAAATTGGCTTATGTTATAAACACTGAGCCCATGGGTAATGGAACTGTCTCGGTCATAGATGTGAAAACTCATAGCGTGATTGCTACGATACCAGTTGGACGGGACTCAATTGCTATGTCCTTCACACCTGATGGCAAATTAGCTTATGTCATAAATAATGTGATTGACAATCCTGGATCAGTATCCGTCATAGATGTGAAAACTCATAATGTAATTGCTATGGTACCGGTTGGAAGGGCTCCATCTGGGATGTCTTTCACTCCAGATGGCAAATTGGCTTATGTCGTTAATTTTGAAAATCCCCCAAGTGTTATTGGAACCGTATCGGTCATAGATGTGAAAACGCATAGTGTGATTGCTGTGGTTCCTGTTGGAATACGTGCAAATGTAATTTCCATCACGCCTAACTGAGCCCATAGATTTATATTGGTTACATTTTAATTGTGAGGCTGTAATTGTAATTGTTAATACCTTTTCATTGTCCAAAAGCACAATGGAAGCTAATCTGCGATATACTAAAAGTAGTACTATTATGTAAATTAATAAGAGAACCCCTTCTCATCTCAGAAAAAATGAAACTAACAATACTCGTTAAAAAAGCAAATAAACAAATAAAACCCTCCATTTCTAATAACCACAATGTCCAATGAGTTGCATAAAAATGATTTTTGACCTATCGATTAATACAACCTTAACTAAAATACTTGCATAAAATAAAGTACTCCATCACTTTCACTCTCCCCTCTCTGATGTCTCCTCCTTTCATGAACAATAGGGAGGGTTACATACTCTTAGTGTTGCTATAACGCCCTCAGACGAAATTATCTTTTCATTAATGTACTTATATGATGATAGACACAAAATAAAAAATCCCCTACTCATAAAAGTAAAGGCAATGAAGTTGGAAATTCCCATCCGATTATAAATTATGATTTATTACCACCAATTGTGTGGACAGGACACTATAAAATTTTATTTTTTCTTTCAATAAACGAACATATTTTCGCATATAATAAGTACTGAGGTGATACGTTTGAAAGATAGAGGAATTATGAAATGGATGCCTGCATTTATTCAACCCGAACAAATGAAGATGATGAAAGAAGCTCAGGCTGATTATTATAAGCTAGAAAAACCTGTCTTAGATGAGCATGAAATTGAGGAAATTAATAGCACAATTCTGGAGGCTATTGAGTTTACACAAGAAGTGACTGTGACATATTTTGAGAATGGTTCTTTCAAGCCATGTATGGGATATATTCATTTTTTGGATCAATACAATAAACATATTAGAGTAATGGATAAATTTGAGGAAGTGCATAGAATTAAATTTGAGGACATAATAAACGTACAAATAATATAACAGCCCTACATGCTTGCAGGGCTGTTTTTTCGTGGAGTGAATATCTTGCTGTATTGTATATTATGCAAGAGTTGTTTTTTGTATTCGTTATTCTAAATAATATGGTTATGTACTATGTGTAGTTTCAATTTTACATTTCTGAAGAATTGGAACTATATATCTCAAGTCGAGGTAAGCATACCCGGAACTCATATTATTAGTCATGAGTTCCGTATATATCTTCCTTCATTATTCGAGCTTCTCTTTTTTTAGTGGCTCCTATTCTCCAGGCTCGCCTCCACCACAACAAACATTGCTAGCGACATTTGAAAAGTTGTACGATGGAAGTGTATTCGAATAAAAAGTTAGTAGGCTCCCTATAACCATCATAAGTAATACCTTTTTTCTCACTATTATCATTCTCCTAATCTAAATTCTAATTATTATGTAATGTCGAAAAACTATTTTATCATAAACATCTTTAAAATACCATTTTTTCTTTATTTTTCATAGGATTCCGTTTTATTTAAGTACACCTATAAAATTACAATTTTAACTATTCACTCACAGACATAATTACCTTTTCGTTTATATATTTAAAACATAGTTTAATGCAATTTAAAAAACCCCTACTCCGAAGAGTAGAGGTTATATGAGGCTAAGCAAATATGCAAATGCCGTGTAATTAAAAATATGTACTTCCTATACATATTGTGTGGGTAATGGAGCACATTCATGGTAGTCAATCATGTTGTTTTATTAAATATATATATAAAATTATAATTGTTAATATATTTATTCACGATAAAATTGTTCTTTTATTGTAAACTTCATCATCTCATCAATGTAAAAATCTTTTCTGTTATAAACAAAGGTAACTAACTATTTTTATACCTAAAAATTTCTAACTCTCAAATGATATTTACCTCCAATATTACCTGCAGGTGTATATACCTTAATTTTATATTTACCTGAACCATATAAGCTTAAATCTACTGAATATAACCTTTCCTGCGAACCAGCAGTAGTAGATTCTCCAATCAAACTTCCATCAGGAGCATATACTTTGTATTTATAGTTGTAACTATCATGTAAGTTATTTAACCAGAAATTACACTCTTCTCCCGTAGTTATATCTAAATTGACGTAATGAATAGTAGAGCTTTCATTGAGCACTTCTATCACACTAAGTGCAGCCTCAGCCGTGTTCTCTACAAAATTAGGAGCACTCCCATGACTTTTCAAGTCTTCTTCATACATGTATGAAGCTATCAATATACTCACAATACATAATGCAGTCACTAACCCAACCATTGGAAGTAACCTAAATACAGCCTTTTCTCTTTTGTGTTTTTTATTTAAACTTGACTCTATTCTCTGTCTTAGTTCAAATTGTTTTTGTGTATCCCATTGTATTCCATCATCCAAGGATTTCACACCTTTAAATGGATATTCTTTATGACGATTGCTCATAAATATATCCCCCTTTTTCTAATTCGGCTCGAAGGGCTTTTATTGCTCTTGATAAAGTAGATTTAACTTTGCTTTCAGACCAACCCAAAACTTTACTAGTTTCTGTAATAGATAATTCTTCAATTTTTCTAAGAGTAATAATTTTACGATATGTTGGTTTTAATTTACTAAGAGCATCATACAACTCTTTACAATTTTCAGTGATGATTATTGCTCTCTCTGTTGAAGGATTAATCTCTTTTTCTCTTGAAAGTGGAATTAATTGTTCTAAAACATTGAATTTTTTTCTTCTAATATAATCCATTGTGATATTATGGGCAATTTGAAATAGCCAAGTCTCTATTTTTTCTTTATTCTTTAGTTGAGATAACGATTTACTGGCCTTAATAAATGTATCTTGTGTTAAGTCTTCGGAAGCGTAGTAATCTTTAGTAAGTACAAAAATAAACTTCAAAATACGACTGCTATATTGATCGTATAGACGAAGTATTTCTACATTATTATTTCGTGGCATACTAATTATTTCACCCCCCTAATAAATTTCCTACAATGTTATCACAAAAAAATAGTTATTAACCAGTCAAATTTACCATATATTATCCGCTTTATTCTAACAAAAAACTAGTAATATTTACACAATTTTTTTATTTTTTAGAATTTTTTTAAAAAAAACGCGACAAAAAGTGAACTCATTCGTCTTACATATGAAATTTAAGGAGGGGATTTTATGTACAAAAAAATAGCAGTTGGATTTTTTGCAACAAGTATCGCTTTATCAGGAGTCAGTAATGCGCTTGCTGCAAACCTTGCGGATGTAAAACCTATGTCTATTAATCTTGCTGCTGTAAGTGAATTAACTTTGACGGAAGAAACACCACTTTTCAACAATGCAAACTTTTACAGCAAAACTGGTGCAACAGTTTCACCTCAAACAGTTGATGTAGTTGATCAAGATGGAGATTGGTATAAGATAAAAACTTGGTTAGGTGATAAGTGGATTTTGGTAGATGGTTTTGGAATTCCACTTAGTAGCTCTAGTTATACCGTAACAAGTCCTTATGGAGAGAGAACTGATCCAATTACGGGTAAAGTAGCAAAGCATAATGGGATAGACGTATCAAGTAGTAAAACGGATATTCTTGCAAGTGCAAGTGGGACTGTGGCATATATTGGCTACCAATCCGAAAGAGGGAACTATGTTGATATAGAACATAAGATTAATGGTACAACATACACAACTCGCTACCAACACTTGGCATCGGATTCTGTATCAGAAGGTCAAAAAGTCTTAGCAGGAGATAAGATCGGTGTAATGGGTGCAACCGGAAAAGCAACAAATGTACATTTACATTTTGAACTACTAAAAGGGTCTACACCTATTGATCCAGAGGACTGGATAGATTTCTAGTAAGTTTAAAAGTATCCATTTTGATAGGAACCAATTAGCTAGAATAGATTGTTACCTTTCTATTTCTTAAAAACAAACCAAAACTAAGGAGTGGTTATTTAATGAAAAAATTAATACTAAAAACAGTAACTGTATTAACATTAACAGCATCTATTTTTGGGAGTATCCCGCACGTATCGAATGCTGCTGTAGCAGATCGAGCAGTGGAAGGAGAAGCACATTTATTAGTTTCTCCTACAAAATGGGTTAAAGTTACAAAAAAATACTATGGTCGAGATGCTGATATTCCAAAAACAATATTTGATTGTTCTTGGGATGAATATTGTGGAGATTTTGATTTAACTAAAATAGAATGGATAGAGGACGACCCTGCCTATAGTGATCACTGGTTAGCTACTTATGAAGGATATGGAACACAATTTTAATTAATCTAGATAATCCCTTGTCTCGATAATCTAAATAGCATTCCTACATAGGACTGTTGATAAATATTAAAAAACAATTCTTAACCTGTGTGGATTAATTTCTACTCAGGTTTTTTAATTAGGGGTACTTTATAAGTTAGTATAAGTGTAATGAATAAAATTTGAGGATGTTATGTAAGAGTAGATAACATAAAAATAGGTAAAACCATGTATTCTTTTACGCTAAAGGTTCTACCTATTTTAATGATCCGGTAATCACAACTACTAAAGTTAAAGTTATCATCCATAAAAGCCAACCTTTTAGCTCAGGCTTTTTACTTTTATTACTCAACATTGTCACCTCATTTGGCAATTCTACCTTGTTTAGTTACCATTTTTCTTCTGTTAAGTGCTAATTGCATTATTGTTAAATCTTGTTGGATTCTATCTAAAAGATATTCTGCTTTTCTTATTTCGTCTATAGATTTCTTGGCTCTATTATTTAGAGTTTCATCTACTTTAAATGGCTAGTTTTCTTAAGCGTGGGAGCACTTGGCAATATCGCATCAAATACACTGACCCCCTAACAAAGAAACAAAATAAAATATCAAAGGGTGGCTTTAAAACAAAGAAAGAAGCTCAAAAATCTGCATTAGAAGTAGAAAAAAAGGTACTTAACGGATTAGAAATTGATAACACCCCCATTTCCTTAAAACATTATTTAACGATTGGTTAGCCGAATATAAGAAAGACAATGTAAGAAAAAACACTTATATTCTTCATGAAAGAAATGTCAAAACAAAAATTATTCCTTACTTTAAAGAAGCAAATTTAAAAGATATCACTCCTTTAAAATACCAAAAATTCCTAAATCATATAGATGATCAAGGGTACAGTAAAAGGACAATTGAGATCATTCACACAACAATGTTTAATGCTATGAAAATTGCCGTGCATCCATTAAGAAAAATTGACAGTAATCCATGTGAAGGTGCGACCATCCCAAAAAGTAAAACTAAAAATAAGGCAGATTTACAATACATTGAATCTGAAAACATCTCACATTTTCTAAAAGTAGCTAGAAAAGATAGCTATATTTACTATATGTTTTTCAAAACACTAATAGAAACAGGTATGAGGAAAGGTGAAGCTGCCGCTCTCCAAATAAAGGATATTGACCTAAAAGAAGGCTATATCTATGTAAACAAATCTCTAGATTTTCAGGCCAATAAAGATGAGAGTTTATTTGGAGAAACTAAAACATATGAATCGGAAAGAAGAATAAAAATAAGTGGGTCTCTAGTTAAGGAATTATCAAATCATCTGAAGGTTCTCAATGAGAACAAAATTGTCTTTAATGAAGAGGATAAACATGAATTAGATTTAGTATTCTGTCGTGAAGATGGAAATTTTCAACCTAAGTCTACTCTCTTTAATGCATTTTCAAGAATTCTAAAAAAAGCTAGACTAGAAAAAATGCCAATCCATGGACTAAGACATACTTATGCAGTTTTATTACTGGAATCAGGCGCTACCATGAAATTCGTTCAAGAAAGATTAGGTCACAAAAGTATAAATGTATACTCTCATATTTCTTCAAAGCTTGAAAACACTTCGGTGGACAAGTATGAAGAATACATGAATGATTTATTGGGGTAAATTTTTCTGGGGATTTTGGTGGGTCAAAAGTGGGTCAAGTTGTAGTAGAGAATTAAATCTCACAACTTGACCCGCCATTTTAACCCTTATAAACGTTGTTAAATCAACATTTTAATTTTAATATAAAGTCATATATTGGTCACGTTCCCAAGGATGAACTTGTGTGCGGAACATATCCCATTCAATTTCTTTAGCTTCTACAAAGTGCTCGAATAGATGTCTACCTAACGCACCAGTCATAACTTCGTCAGACTTTAAGTTTTCTAATGCATGCTCTAGCGTTGCAGGTAAGTCTACAATACCAGCTTCTATGCGCTCAGCTTTGTTCATTACATAAATGTTTCTGTCAATTGGTGCTGGAGCTGATAGTTTGTTTTTAATACCATCTAATCCTGCAGCAAGTAATACTGACATCGCCAAGTATGGGTTTGCACTTGGATCAACGCTTCGTACTTCTACACGTGTGCTCATACCTCTTGAAGCCGGGATACGAATTAATGGACTACGGTTGCGAGCTGACCATGCAACATACACAGGTGCTTCATAACCAGGTACTAAACGCTTATAAGAATTGATTGTTGGATTTGTAACAGCTGTAAAGTTTGGTGCATGTTTTATAACACCAGCGATAAATTGACGAGCAGTTTCACTAAGTTCTAAGTCGCCAGTAGGGTCAAAGAATGAATTTTCACCATTAGCAAATAATGAAAGGTTTGCATGCATTCCAGATCCGTTTACACCGTATAGTGGTTTTGGCATGAATGTTGCGTGTAAACCGTGCTTTCTTGCGATCGTTTTTACAACAAGCTTGAACGTTTGAATATCATCAGCTGCTTTTAAAGCACCAGCATATTTGAAGTCGATTTCATGTTGCCCAGGGGCTACTTCATGGTGAGATGCTTCAATATCAAAGCCCATTTCTTCTAGTTCTAAAACGATATCACGGCGGCAATTTTCACCTAAATCAGTTGGTGCTAAGTCAAAGTAGCCACCTTTATCATTTAATTCAAGAGTTGGTTCGCCATTTTCATCAACTTTAAACAAGAAAAATTCTGGTTCCGCTCCTAAATTAAAGTCAGTAAATCCTAGCTCTTCCATTTCTTTAAGTACACGCTTTAAGTTATTACGTGGATCTCCTTCAAATGGAGTACCATCAGGATTGTAAACATCACAAATTAGACGTGCAACTTTACCTTTTTCAGATGTCCAAGGGAATACAACCCAAGTATCTAAGTCAGGGTATAAATACATATCTGATTCTTCTATACGTACGAAACCTTCGATTGAAGATCCATCAAACATCATTTTATTATCAAGTGCTTTTTCTAACTGACTAGTAGGGATTTCAACATTTTTGATCGTTCCTAATAAATCAGTAAATTGTAGTCTTATATATCTAACGTTTTCCTCCTCAGTCATCTTAACAATGTCTTCTCGTGTGTACTTTGCCATAAAAAAAGCTCCTCCCTTGATTTTAAAAAATTTATTTAAATAAAAATTGGTGAAATGTATCTATTCAAGAATTTATTTCACCTATATTTTACTTATTTCTAACGGTTGCATGCACATTTTAATTAATGGAAAAATCGGGACATATCTCCTTGTCTCAGAGTTGTACGATTATACTTTCCAGCATTCATCAATTCAGCTTTTAGTAGCTTGCGCAGCTCATCTTCAGATAGTTCTTGTTTGTTCGCTTTAACCACTTCATTTTCTTGTACAGATTTTGCATCTTGATTGCCTGCAAATAGTTTCTTAATCCCTGCCATATTGACACCTTGATCTATTAGATTTTTAATTTCTAATAGCTTGTCAACGTCATTAAATGAAAACAATCGTCGATTTCCTTCGGTTCTTGCCGGAGATACTAATCCATGCTCTTCGTAATATCGAATTTGCCTAGCTGTTAATTCGGTTAGCTGCATCACGATTCCTATAGGAAAAAGTGGCATGGACCTTCTGATTTCATCAGCCATAATGATACCTCCATCATTTATTACTATATTCAGTATATTCCATGTTATGTTTTTTGTCAATACTATGTCATAAAATCTAACACACAAAATTACAACAATTTTCTTTTAGTTCATTCTGTTCTTATTTAGCTTATTTTGAGGAGATTTTTTTCGATCAAATGATTGATTGCAGAACAAACCGCTATCTTCACGTGAGCATATGTGAGTCCCCCTTGTACGTATGCTACGTATGGTGGCCTCAAAGGCCCATCCGCTGATAGTTCAATACTAGACCCTTGTATAAATGTACCGGCTGCCATGATCACATCATCTTCATAACCAGGCATATAGCTAGGGTACGGAGTAACATAAGAGTTCACTGGGGAACAATATTGGATTGCCTGACAGAATGCAACCATCATTTCTTTATTATCAAATTGGACTGATTGAATAAGGTCTGTTCGATGACTATTCCAGCTAGGATGTGTGTTCATGCCGATTTCAGATAAGAAAGCTGATGTGAAAACAGCACCTTTCAAAGCTTGACCAACAGTATGTGGTGCGAGAAAAAATCCCTGATACATTTCTTGCAAACTATGTAATGATGCTCCTGCTTCACTACCTATTCCAGGAGAAGTCATTCGATAGGAGCATGCATCAACAAGAGTTTTCTTCCCAACGATATAACCACCTGTTTTAGCAAGACCACCACCAGGATTTTTTATTAACGAACCGGCAATTAAGTCTGCACCTATATGACAAGGCTCCAATTGTTCTACAAATTCACCATAACAATTATCAACAAAGACGACGATTTCTTCATTAATCGATTTTACAAATTGGACCATTTCTTGAATCTCACTTATTGAAAACGAGGGTCTATTTGCATATCCTTTAGATCTTTGAATACCAATCATTTTAGTTTTTTCATTTATCGCTTCTTTTACGTTGTTATAATCAATTTTTCCATCTTCAGCTAACGGTATACTGTTATACCCAATATGATATTCTTTAAAAGAGCCTACACCTGAACCTCTGATTCCTACTATCTCCTCTAAAGTATCATACGGCTTCCCAGTTATATACAAAAGCTCATCAAATGGTCTAAGCACACCAAATAATGCAATTGAAATGGCATGCGTCCCTGATATGATTTGGGGGCGAACTAATCCGGCTTCGCCTCCAAAAACTTGTGCATAAACTTTCTCTAGCGTATCTCTACCAACATCATCATAACCATAACCTGTTGATGGCATGAAATGCGAGTCACTTATTTTATGTCCACGAAAACTCTCAAGTACTTGATATTGATTCGCTTCTATATTCCTATCGATTTGCTCATGGATATTACGTATTTTGTCTTCTACTTTATTTACTATGTCGGAGATTTGCACTCCATTACTTAAATTATGAAACATGTTCTTCCCTTTCTAAACTTGATATTTCTTTAGTCTACCGAATGCGATATGTGAAGATAATACATACCCAGTACATTCATACACATCTTCTATTTCATCATATTTTGTCTCTGTTACAATCGTATCCGTTTTAATGGTTGACAGTAATTTCCCATCTTGGCTTGGAATCTTCACATGATATTTCACCATATTGTCTTTTATACGATTTTCGAGCCAAGTTTTCAGTTTAATTACATCATTGTCGTTATGTGCACTTATTGTGACAACTTCTGTATTTGATGAGGGTACAAAATCTGGATGAATATTGTCGCGCTTATTATAAACGGTTATGACAGGAATATTTTCAAAGCCTAACTCTGCTATTAACTGATATACAGTTTGTTCATGATTAAAATAATCTGGATTAGAACAATCAACAACATGTATGAGTACGTCCGCATCTTTGACCTCTTCTAATGTAGATCTAAATGCAGCTACTAACGTAGTAGGAAGGTCTTGAATAAATCCTACGGTATCAGTCAACAGTACATTCATCCCAGATGGTATAGACATCTTTCTCGTCATTGGATCTAATGTAGCAAACAACTCATTTTCTTCATAAGCACCAGCTGCTGTTAAGCGGTTAAAAAGCGTTGATTTTCCAGCATTCGTATATCCTACTAAAGATAATTGAAATGCATTGTTTTTCTTTCTCCGTTCACGGTACCTCACTCGATGCTGAACAATCGACGAGAGCTGTTGCTTAATTTCAACGACTCGACGATGGATGTGCCTTCTATCTGTTTCGAGCTTCGTTTCACCAGGTCCTCTAGTACCAATCCCTCCCCCGAGCCTAGATAAAGAAATACCTTGGCCCGCGAGTCTAGGTAGTAAATATTGTAATTGCGCAAGTTCGACCTGGAGCTTCCCTTCACGTGATCTAGCCCTCATTGCAAAAATATCTAAGATTAGTTGAGTTCTATCAATCACCCTAGCCTGAAATAACTTTGTTAAATTTCTAATTTGGCTAGGTGTCAGTTCATCATTAAAAATGATAATCTGTGGTTCTACTTCGGTTTCCAACTTTACAATTTCTTCTACCTTGCCTTTGCCTATATATGTAGCAGGATGAATTTTCTCTCTTTTCTGTGTAACGACAACTTCCACAGTCCCATTCGCCGTTTTTGTTAAAGATGCAAGTTCCTCCATCGAAAACATAAATCTTTCATCATTTAAATTGGGCAATTGACATCCAACTAATATTGCTGTTTCAGCAGTTTTATTTGTATTTATATTCAAACTCCATGTACCTTCCCTTTTATAATAATTAACACTCTTTTTTATCATATCAAAACTAAAGACTTTTCACGAACAAATTTGAAATGAATTAGTATATGTTTGTTTTCGCATGTAATATGGAATATCAAAAGAAAAAATAAGACTTTAGCATTAGTAATACGTGACTAATTTCTTGTAGATTTTGGTATTAATAATTTGTTATTATAAAATTCAGAATATATAGAATATATATTTAACCTTGCTCATTTTTTTATTCATCCATAAAAATATTAGACGAGCTTACGGTTAAATAATTCAAGGCTCTTTTCGTATACTTGTTTACTATTCAACTAAACTTGACAGTTACGTAATCATATTACTCTATACCAACTGTTTAGAGAAGACAAAACAACCTAGGCTAATCGAATACTTGCTTCTGTTTTAGTATGAAAGACAACAAATTGATACGAACACAGCCTAAAAAAATAACAGAGAGGAGAAATGATCGTATGGCAATCAAATGGATTGTAGCAGCAATCATTGGTCTTATTATTGTTTGGAAAGTAGGAAAAACTATTTTAGAAGGAGTTAGAGAAGGCATAAAGGAAGGTGTTGAAGAAGCCAAAGAAGAGTTAAAACACGAAGAAGACGAACATGAAAAAACATATGAATCATTATGGAGTACAGCATACCAAAAATCTGATGAAGAAAGATTTGGAATCGCCTTAAAAGCGATGTTTGTAGAATTTTATATGCATGGTCCAATTCTACAATTAGATTGGAATGAAGATAATTCAGTATATTTGTTTACAGAAGTCTTACCTGAGGACAAACTAGAATTTCTTAAAAAGAAATTTAAAGATGAATGGGGAATCAATGATAGAGGAACATTGTTAAAACAAATTTACTGGCTAAAATACGAAGGGCACCGCTTTCAGTATGAAACAAAAACGAATAACATGCATATCGAGGCAGCTGCATTCGATTTTGCACGTGAAGCTATGTTAGTATGTGATGGCGTCGCGTTCGGTTATATTACAGGAGATGAAGGCAAGGTGTTATTGAAAAAAATATCTATCAAAACAGCCAACATGTTCTCAGGCTGGAAAGAGTATGCAGAAAGTTTTATGACAGGCGCAACATTTTGGATGCAACAAGTAAGCTTAAATAAAAAAATGGAGAAAAGATATCATAAAACGTTAAACTGGTTACTAGAAAACCCTTTAAGCCCTTGGGTAAAAATCCCATGGGGAACAGACAGCTTACTTTCTTCGCATCCTATGGATATAGATGCTAGAGACATAATTGAAGACCATATTGAGACATACATAGGGGAGATTAAAAATCTATATGTAGAAGAAGTTTCTGACACTGTTAGCATCGATATATATCATATAGAAGCCACTGAAGCTAGACCTTTCCATACTTTTATCACCATGGGCATGAGCGACCTCCCTATTCATGAATTACCGGATGGTTGGAAATATAGTGAACTAATGATGTCGGTGCCTGCAGAATGGGAAGTGTCTAACGAAGGATTCACAAACGAGGATAACTACTTTCCAATCCGATTACTTAAATACCTTGCTAAAAACCCTCACTTAAATAAAGAGGAGGAGCCACTGTCTTTGTGGAGTATCAACCAGCATGCTCCAGCGGAACCTTTTACAAATAATATTAAGATGACAGGATCTATATTACTTCCACCTTTGTTGTTTGATAGAGAATTTTTTGAAGTTGATATAAATATACAAAAGAAGGTTCATTTCTTTAATGTTCTTCCTTTGTACTCCGATGAAATAACCTATTTATTAGCTAATGAAGAAAAATCATTGTTAATGCAAAACAATGAGATACCTCATGTTTTCAACCCTACTAGAAAAAGTTTACTTACTGAACTTGAAAAAATAAACTTAAAACAAGAGGATCAACAGGATACACAAAAAATCGGTTTTTATTAAGGCTCTTTTCGTTAACTTTATGCTTTTTTCACTATTAGTTTAATAACTGCTGTGTATAGATGGTTGGAACAGTCTTTAGTGAAGAAAAGGTGCCGCGATATACGTGTTTTTATTTTGGTACGTAAAGAAACTATCATTGAGAAAACACCTTTTATTAAGGTATTTTTCATTAATTTTCTTCTATGTTCACTATCTGTTAAAAAAACTGATGTGTATATATGATTGAAACTATCTTTAGAGATAAAAATATTACACGATTGCTAGATGAATATGTGGATATAACTTGGCACGTAATGACACTATCTATAAGAAGTAGCTTTCTTTCCGTTACTACTTTACTAAATTAGCTTTTGATATTTATAAACATGTACTTTGTAAGATAAACAAAGTTTTAATTTTAATACAAAATGAGGATGATACGTAGTACTTAAAATGACGTATCATCCTCTATTTATTTATTAGCCTAAAACAATAACAGTTATATATCATTAATTAATAAGTCCTCACTATTAATGGTCATTAGCTGTTTTCTATCGAGTTCTTCTTGAAATAATAATCTCATTGCTTGAACACGAACTGACTTTTCTATAACATTTCTAACATAACGTCCATTGCTAAAAGAAGCAGGATGTAAAGAATTTCTAATAGACAGTAAATGATTGCGTAATTTCCACTCAGCTTCTTGGTGAAAAGTATAATCTCTTTCTGAGATCATTCTTGAAGCAATTTCCATCAATTGGTCCACAGTATAGTCTGGAAAATCTATAACTAATGGGAACCTAGAATATAGCCCCGGATTGAGCGATAAAAAATGCTCCATTTCTTTTGAATATCCAGCTAGTATTAAAATAAATTCATTTTGTTTGTCTTCCATATGCTTGACTAATGTATCAATTGCTTCTTTGCCAAAGTCTTTTTCCCCACCACGAGCAAGTGAGTATGCCTCATCTATGAATAAGATTCCTCCCATAGCACGTTTAATAAGCTCGCGAGTTTTTTGTGCAGTATGCCCAATATATTCTCCTACTAAATCTGCCCTTTCAGCCTCAATCAGATGTCCTTTCGATAACACATTCATACGAACAAATAGTTTCCCAAGTAATCTGGCAACAGTTGTTTTTCCTGTTCCAGGATTACCTTTGAACATCATATGCAACACTTGTTTACCTGGTTTTAACCCCTCTTCCTCACGTTTCTTGTTAATAAATATCCATGCATATATTTCTTTAACAATCCGTTTGATCTCTTCCATTCCAACAAGAGAAAGTAGTTCATCTTCAATTTCTTTAAGTATATTATGTTGAGAAGGGAACGGCTTATTATATACATCAGTTTGTTGATGTCGTTTAACCTCAATTTTCTTTTGTTGATTATTAAGTATAATATTAATTTGACCATTATTTTTCATCGTCATAGGTTGATTCAAGCGATTTCACCTCACATTCATTACTAGTATACGTACGAAAAATAAAATTGTGACAAATGCCTATAACAAAACTCCATATGTAATCATATTAACTGTAATAGCAAAGGAAAGGTGGTGTATTTTGTTTATAGCTCGTTAACAAATTTTTACAATTTTTTCTTCATTATTTTCAATTATAAACCAGTCTAATTTGTCAAACATAAAGCTATATAATAAAACGATGTTAAGATTTATTAAGTTTTTTGTACAGTCACTATAAGTAAGTAGCCGTTAATTTCCATTTAGCACATTGGATTTCAATAAGATAGACTATGTTACATATGTTAGAAAATTGGTGAAAAATATAAAAAGATAGGTAAGAATATCGACTACTTTAATTCAATCCACAATAGAACCTATAACAACTAATTTTTCAACGTTAGTATTATCAAACAAACTGTTAGATATTTTCACCCCTCCCCTTCATCACTACCTTAATTTTTCTTAGGTTCTTTTCTAAATGGAGATTTTATGTCGTTTATAAAAGAACAGATACAACGTATGGTTGTATCCACATTCTCATGCAAAAATAAGCTTTGTAACAAAGCTTATTTTTCAAATTTTTTTAAAACTGTATAAGAGGCTGGGACAAAAGTATTTTTTTAACTAAATAGAAACCGAACAATGGTTGTAGTTGTAGTTACGCCGCTCCTGAAATATACTCTGCTTTCCGCGGGAAGCTGGCAAGCCTCCTCGTGCTAGGCACTGCGGGGTCTAGCCGTTGCTTTTCATCCCGCAGGAGTCTACGTATATTTCATCCGCTAAGTTATTACTTTGTTCGGAATTTTAGTTAAACACTTAAGTTATGTCCCAGCCTCGTTTTCGTATTAATAAATAAACACGTATACAACTTGGATCTATTCTTCTATAAAACGATGACTGTTGAGCTCTTCTTTTATGTATTAGTGCAACAAAAATTACGGAAAGTGTCTTTATAAATAAAAAAAGAGACCATTTTAATGGTCTTAGTAGCTCAGTTATTGTAGTGAATTTTTAACATTGCATTTAAATGTGTAATTCAACAACCACTAATATGTATCATTCAGGTATTACCCCTCCCCATGACTTCCTTCTTTTTTTATTTGATTAAGAGTGATCATCAAACCAGTAAGTCCCGCAGTCAAGGAAGGTGGAATACTCCACACTAAAAAGCCCCATTGCCCTGAAAATAATGATATAAAGAGAAAAGCATTGGAAATCCTACTAATGCTATTAAAGAAACATACAGTGCCATTTTATTATTTTTCATAGCACACCTCCATTAATGAGTGGGCAAAGCAATAACATGTAGTTTAATAATGCTTATTCCTTAGTAAGAAAAACAACAATCATAGTAAAAACAGCTCGTACAAAAAAAATAACCTACGTTAATTTGTAGGTTATTCTTACGATTTATTCAAAATCTATTTGAATATTCTTTTGAGGTGCAAATGTTGAAATCGCATGTTTATAAATTAATTGCTGTTTGCCCTCAGTTTCAAGCAAAACAGTAAAATTATCAAATCCTTTTATTTGTCCTCTCAATTGAAATCCATTTAATAAGAAAACTGTTACAAATGCTCCATCTTTTCTAACTTGATTTAAAAATTGATCTTGAATATTAATTGATTGCTTCATAATTTCGTCCTCCTCTTTTCTATATATACATAATTATTCGCTTAAAGTTTGAGCTTTCCTGCTATGTAATCGAAAATATCCGTTAACTTTTCATTAAGATGACTAGTATAAGTCATGTCAAACCATTCAATATCCATCTTGTTTCTAAACCATGTTAATTGTCGTTTGGCATACCGTCTTGAATTTTGCTTTAGACTATCTTTCGCATCTGCTAACGTCATATTGCCTTCAAAATGCTCATACAGTTCTTTATAACCTATCGCTTGAATTGATTGGCAATTCTTTATGCCTCTTTCATATAGATCATGAGCTTCATTCACTAGCCCTTGATCAAACATAAGATCCACACGCGCATTGATTCTTTCATACAATTTAGCTCGATCCATCGTTAATCCGATAAGTGCATTATCATATAATATATCTTGTTTCTGGTCTTGTTGCAACTCAGACATCGGTTTACCCGTCACATGGTAAACTTCAAGTGCGCGTATAACGCGCCTCACATTATGTGGATGAATCCGTTCAGAGCTGAGTGGATCAACTTTTTTTAGTTCATTATATAACGAATGTGCTTCACCATTATCAGCTTTTTCTTGTAAGCGATTACGATATAAAAGATCAGTCGGTTGACTGGAGAATTGATAATCATACAAAACAGCTTGAATGTATAAACCTGTACCTCCTACAATCATCGGAAGCTTCCCACGAGACTGGATATCGTTAATTAAACTTCGAACGATCATTTGAAATTCTGCTACAGAAAATGATTCATGAGGATCTTTAATATCAATTAAATGATGCTCGATCCCTTCCATCTCTTCTTGTTTTATTTTTGCGGTACCAATGTCCATTCCCCGATATATTTGCATAGAGTCACCACTAATAATCTCCCCATTTAACTTTTTCGCTAGCTCTATGCTTAATTTTGTTTTCCCAACAGCTGTCGGACCTACGATCACAACAACTTTTTGTTCTGTTTCATTCAACTAATGATCACTACTTTCTATATCTATTGCAGTCAAATCATAACATATCCAGTTTTGTAAATTAAACATTCATATAGTATAACCAAAAATGAATCATTTTTAACAAGTCTTCACAATAATTTTATAAGATTCAGACATGATAATGCTTTCGTTATAAATCACTAATCAAATCATCAAAATTCATTTAAAGAAACGTGAATGTAAAAGTAGCATAAGACCATTTTACATAATAGTTGCAAAAGGACGGTGTGAATCTCTCTGTTATGTTTATATTATTTTTTCAGGTAAATAATTTGCTCCCATTAAGCTAAGAACATGAGTTTAAATAAGCTGTTTTTACAATGACTGTTGTTTATCGAATAAGAACGATAGACGCAATTATAATGCTCGCAGGTTATTACTTATTTAAACAGCTCATTGAATATTTAATTTTTTATGGGTCAACAAGTTTACGACAAAGTCGCAAGATAACTATCAGCGTTCTAGAAGGTAAAGAGAAGTCTATGTTGACTATTGTTGAGTCAACATAGCTCTATTATATTAGCATTGTTAATTCTTATTACTCATTGTTTAAATTTACATAACTCGTTTAAACATTTTTTCCATTTCATAGGTAGTATAATGAATGATGATCGGCCTACCGTGTGGACATGTAAATGGGTCACTCGAATGTCGAAGCTGTTCAAGTAAAGAAAAAATTTCTTCCTCCTTTAGATGTTGATTAGCTTTAATCGAAGCTTTACAGCTCATCATAATCGCAGCTTCTTCACGAAGTTTTTTCACATCAACTTTTTGCATGTGTAGTACTTGTTCAATCATATCTTCAATGATCGTTGTCTCATCTCCTACTGGGAACCAAGTTGGGTGAGATCGAACGATGAAACAATGGTGTCCAAAAGGCTCTAACAACACCCCACATTGGGCTAACTCTTCTTTATACTCATTTATTAGTACATATTCATCTTGTGAATATTCTAAAGTTAGTGGCAACAACAGCTCTTGAACCTCCGAAGTAACTTGACCGACTTTTTCACGAAAGTATTCATATTTAATTCTTTCTTGAGCAGCATGTTGGTCGATAATATAAAGACCTTGTTCATTTTGAGCCAAAATGTAAGTTCCATGCATTTGGCCAATAGGGTATAGTGGCGGAACACGTTGCGTATGATCCGCAACAAAATCATCAAAACCCTTTAATTCTTCTTCCTCGACCTCAATAACATTGTGGCCATTATCTATTTGTACTCTTTTCGGTTCAAGTGATGCATTATAAACATTATTTTCATCATGCATAAACTCATCTTCATTTTCCTTAATGACATCAACAACGTTTTCACTTTGTGAATGAATACCTGTTTTCTTTTCTACATGTAAAACAGGTTCAACGTGGACATCGTTCCTTAATTCATGATGTTCCAACGTAAAATCTTGTTGAACTGTCCGTTCTTTTCTCTGTGTAAATTGGTTTACTTCAGGAATGAGCTGCTTAGTTTTAAATTCTTTTTCAATCTGTGACCCTATTAAGTCGTTCAGCTCAGATTCCTTACTAAGTCGCACCTCAAGTTTCGAAGGATGGACATTTACATCTATTAATAAAGGGTCCATGTTAATTTCCAATACGATGATTGGATATCTACCGATTGGTAGTAATGTATGATAACCTTTTTGAATTGCCTTCACAATAGAGTAGTTTTTTATATATCTCCCATTTATCATCGTTGAAATGTAATTCCTTGATGCTCTCGTAAGTTCTGGTAATGAAATGAATCCCTTCATCTCAAAATCTAAAGATTTAATCGATATTGGAATCATTTTCTTTGCTATAGATACACCATATATCGCTGCTATTACTTGTTTCAAATTACCATTGCCATTTGTTAAAAGTAGTTTTTTTCCATTATGAATTAATTTAAATGAAATCGATGGGTACGCTAAAGCTAATCGATTAACGATATCAGTAATATTTCCTAGCTCGGTATTAATCGTTTTCATATATTTTAATCTAGCTGGTGTATTATAAAACAAATTGGACACTGTTATATCGGTGCCTTTACGACTATCAGTACGATGATGACTAGCGAGCTCGCCACCTTTAATAGAAATATACGTACCCGCTTCTTCACCCGTACTCGTCTTCATCTCTAGTTCGGATACTGATGCAATACTAGGTAATGCTTCACCTCTAAATCCTAGCGTCCGTATTCTAAACAGGTCGTTTTCATCTATAATTTTACTCGTAGCATGACGTGAAAAAGCCACAAGGCAATCATCTGGTTCGATGCCATCTCCATTATCAATCACTCGAATTTTTGCTAATCCTGCCTCTTCTAGTTCAATTTCGATAACAGTGCTATGCGCATCTATTGCATTTTCAACTAATTCTTTTACAACTGAGGCTGGCCTCTCAACTACTTCCCCAGCTGCAATTTTATTAGCAAGCTGATCATCTAATTCAATAATTTTCCCCACTGTATCACCTCCAATCTTATCATTTATAAAAGCTCTCTTCGTAAACTAAGTAGCTATTGTTGAAAACCATGGTCAGCATGATGAGTTTTATGAAAGCTCAATTGTTGTAAAAATTGAAAAGATGCACGCTAGATAGCTACGCGTTTATACCTTAAGCGAAAAGCAACAATCAATACGAAAAAATGCTATCTAGACTATTTAAATATTTTATATGAACGATATTAACGAGGTTAGCTTCCTTTTTTCGTTTTGTCCACTTATAAAAATCACTTCAATTTCTTTTGAAATTCATATAGTTTATTTATTGCATCCATAGGTGTCATGTCTAATAAATCAAGTGATTTTATATCTTTTAACATCCGCTTCTCTTTCGTAGATAGCTTTTCTTCAATATGCTTATTTGTCCTTTCTTCTTGAACAAATAATGATAATTGTTCTTTAGGCGCATGATCCACTTTAATATTAGGTTCTGATTGACTAGCTTTTTCGAGTATGGCTAGTACCGATTTTGCACGATCGATTAAAGCGTCAGGAAGCTCTGCTAATTGTGCAACATGTATACCATAGCTTCTATCAGCTGCACCCTCTTTTATTTTATGGAGGAATACGACTTTCCCATGTTCCTCTATTGCACTCACATGGATATTTTGTAATTTTGCTAAATCATTCTCTAGTACTGTCAATTCATGATAATGAGTTGAGAATAACATCTTTGCACCAATGTTGTTATGAATGTATTCAATAATAGCTTGTGCAAGTGCCATGCCATCATAAGTAGATGTACCTCTTCCAATTTCATCAAATAAGATTAAACTATTTTTAGAGGCATTCATTATGGCATTATTTGCTTCCAGCATTTCTACCATAAACGTACTTTGACCAGAAATTAGATCATCAGCTGCACCAATACGAGTGAAAACCTGATCAAAGATTGGCAGGACAGCTTCTTGGGCTGGAACGTAACAACCAATTTGAGCAAGAATAGACGTTAAAGCAACTTGTCTCATATACGTGCTTTTCCCTGACATATTTGGACCAGTAATTAACAGAATCTCTCTATCATCATTCATTACACAATCATTCGGTACGTACTGCTGAAGTTGTAGAACTTTCTCTACGACGGGGTGACGCCCATCTTTGAGAAAGACCTCCCCATTATGAGAGAAAGATGGCTTACAATAATGCCTTTCCTCACTAACTGTCGCAAAGCATTGCAATACATCGAGCTCACTAATAATTTGAGCCAATTGCTGAATGCGAATAATATTATTTTTTACTTGTTCACGAATGTGAAGGAATAGCTCGTACTCTACTTCAACAATTTTTTCTTCTGCTTCAAGTATTAATGCTTCTTTTTCTTTTAACTCTGGCGTAATAAACCTCTCTGCGTTTGTTAATGTTTGTTTACGCTCATATCTTCCTTCTGCTAATAAATGAAGATTTGCCTTAGTAACTTCAATATAGTAACCAAATACCCGGTTGTAACCAACTTTCAACGATTTTATGCCTGTTAGCTCACGTTCCTGTTTTTCTAAAGCCGCTAACCATGACTTGCCATTCTTACTAGCATCTCTTAGTTTATCAAGAGTCGGATCATACCCATCTGCAATAATGTCACCTTCCTTAATCGTAAGTGGAGGGTTTTCACGCAAAGAAGCTTCTAATAACTCAGTCACTTGTTCACACGGATCAATTTTTTCAGCAAGTTCACCACAATATGCATGATCAAGTGTTGTTAATAATTGCTTTATTGCTGGTATTTGTTGTAATGACTTTTTTAGTTGGACTAAATCTCTTGCATTTACATTACCAAAGGCTACTCGACCTGCTAAGCGCTCTAAATCATAAATTTCCTTCAACATATCCCGAAGCTCAATTCGCTCAAAATATGAATTTATAAAAGTTTCCACCATATTTAAGCGATCATCTATCGCTTCTTTATTGATGAGGGGTTTGTCTAACCATTGTTTAAGGCGTCGTCCTCCCATCGCTGTCATCGTGTCATCAAGCAACCACAATAAAGAACCCTTTTTCCCTTTACCTCGAATTGTTTCGGTTAGCTCTAGATTCCGTTTTGAAAAGTAATCTATTTTCATAAATTGATTTGTTTCATAGACTTGGACTTCTTGCAAGTGTTCTAAACTACGTTTTTGTGTTTTCTTTAAATAGTTTATTAAGCGGCTAACTGTACGTATTAGCTTGTCATCATGTAATTTGTTTACTATGTTTAAAAATTCATTATCAAGGAAGATATTATCTTCGAATGAAAATGTTAATTGGCATCGTTCTAATAATTTTATTTTTAGCTCTTCTGGAAATTGTGAGTCAACAACAACCTCTTTTGCATTTATTGAATAAATTTCGTTAATAACATCATTGAATTGCTGCGATATAATGGTAACTTTGCTCTCACCAGTTGTTAAATCGATGTGAGAAAGACCGAAACTATTATCATCAAACATCGATATTGATGAAAGGAAATTATTATCTTTTTCCATAACTCCCTTGCCTTCCATCACTGTACCTGGTGTAATGAGCTGAACTACTTCACGCTTAACAACACCTTTTGCTTGTTTTGGATCTTCAACTTGCTCACAAATTGCTACTTTATACCCTTTTGTTATTAATTGTTCAATATATCCGCTTGCAGCATGATGTGGAACTCCACACATCGGAATGCGCTGTTGGTCTCCACCATCTCTACTCGTTAATGCGATCTCTAACACCTTAGATGCATTGACTGCATCATCGAAAAACATTTCATAAAAATCCCCAAGACGAAAAAATAAAAAGGCATCTTGATAATCTGCCTTTATCTTTAAATATTGTTGTATCATCGGCGTATAGCTTGCCATTGTTATCCCCCAAATATTCCTATTATTAAGCACTATTTATTATAACATATATAGGAGCATTTCTTTATTACATTGGTTGTTTCAACATAAAAAGCTAAGGCACTTTTCGTTAACTTTGTTCTTTTTCACTAATAGTATAAACTCCGATATGTATATGGGATTAAAAAAGCCCTTAGAGAAGAAAAGATGCCTCGATCGCTAGATCTATACGTGTTTTTAACTTCTTACGTAAAGTACTAGCATTGCGAAAACCCCTTTAGCTAAGGCTCTTTTCGTTAACTTTGTTCTTTTTCACTAATAGTATAAACTCTGATGTGTATATGGGATTAGAACAGCCTTTAGAGAGGAAAAGATCCTAAGATAACATGTATTATGTATAGTACGAAAAGCATCCATTAACTTAACAAACTAACCGCCTTAAACAACCTTCTGAAGCCTGTCTAAGTGATCATAAAACGTATTAATGACAAAGGAGTTTATTTTAAATAAATTCAAAATGTTGAATTCCCTTTTGACAAACAAAAAACTAGGAAGTCTGGCTCCCTAGTTTTTTATTATTCTTCTACGTCTTCTATAAGAAAATCAGGATTTAAATCTTCAAACTCTTCATCATCCAATTCCTCATCGTCTAACTCTTCATCATCCCATTCTTCTTCTTCGAACTCTCCATCAGGATCAATGACAACCCAGACTTTCGTTTCTCCAATTACTTCCGCTAGAAATTCCCGCTCCACTTGAACGATTACTTTATTACCATTTGGAGAAATAGTCGCTTCCAAAGTATTAGGCTGCTGCAGAACTTTTGCTACAACTTCTTGACCACCGTCTAAATAATTTTCATCTTTGTATTTTAATTTGATCACATCTGTATATGCAACTTTTTCTGTTACGACTTCTGTTTTCGTATTATCACTGAATGAATACCATACATTAATGTCATAAGTACCATCTAATTCAACAGTTGAATCTCGTTTTTTTGCCTCATATTGGTGGTTTATAATCCAACAACCTAAAATACTAGTAGGTTTATGGGACGGAGAAAATGTGTGTGTAGCTTGGGTGAACTTACGCCCTCTTCCTATTACAGCTTTAGTAATAATTTCTCTATGTTGTGACATACAAGTATACCCTCCTCAATCAATCTTCTTTCCATCCTATGCAGGGCAAATGACTATTGTGCCTATTACAAAAACAATTATGTGATGTATTAAATATAGCCGTATAGTTCATTGTATGTCGCAAAATCTAGATATGTACCTATTTTTAAAATTTATTTAGAAAAAAAGCGTAGACGGATTTGTTCATTTACCCGAAGTTATCTTTTGACATAAGTTCAATAGGTGTGATTGACTCTTGAATATAGAGAACACGGAAGCTTCGTAATCTTTGGAGTTATATAATATGTAGGATTTTAACTTTAAGTGTGAGTGTTATAGTGTTCGTGAAGAGACTTGAGTTTGATCTACAATAATTAGCTTCGTAGACTTTGTTGCATTTTTTACTAAATTTGATCAGTTAGTAGCTATTAATTAATGGCTCTTTTCGTCTTTGTTGCTATTGTTATCTTTTAATTCCAAAAAAGTGGTTTACATTGTTAGTCATCGTTGTACAGAAAAATGATGCCAAAAAGAACAATCCATGTAAAAACTGCCTAATTAATTGTTACCGTCTTCAGAAAAAAAGATACCAGGAATGATATATATATTCGTATTTAACTTTTTGTGACATTCAACAATCCATACAAAGAAAGCCACCTGCTAGCTAATCTATTCAATTATCAACGAAAAAGAGCATTGAAATATATCCAATGCTCTCTTACCTTAAATAATAGATTGCTTAAAAGCTTAGTGACAACTGCTTCCACTACTTGCTTTAACTTTTGAGCCTGTCTCTCCACGGAGTACATCTCCACCGGTAGAGATAATTATTTCATCAGTAACTGTATTCGTAATTGTTGATGCAACAAGTTGAAGTAAATCATTCACATGAATTTGCGATGATTTAAATTCCTGAACGATTGGCAATTCATCTATTTCAGCATGAAGTTTATCAATTTTTTCTTCCACTTGTTTTAATGCCTCATGCTTACCATAATGTTGAAAATTAACTGCTTGTTTTTGCAAGCTCTTAATCAAAGCAATTGTTTCTCTTACTTTTTGATTTTCGTTAATTTTTTCTTCCGTTTGTTTAAACAGTTCTACTTCTTCAGTATCCGCGATCATCTTCGCTAAATCACGAGCACGTGCAACAAGATCGTCTTTAGTATACTTAGTCATCTTAATTCACCCCTGCTACTTCTTCTATCAATTCTCCATCTAATGTCCATGTTTTTGCTTGTGTGATCTTCACTTTTACAATTTGACCAATAACTGATTTAGGAGCTCTAAAATTAACAAGCTTATTCTTTTCTGTGTAACCCGCAAGCACTTCTGGATTATTTTTACTTTCACCCTCTACAAGTACTTCAACGATTTTACCTTCATGTTCTTTCATTTTTATAGCAGAAAATTCATTTACGAGTGCATTTAGTCTCTGCAAACGATCTTTCTTCACTTCCATCGGAATATTATCTTGCATCTTAGCTGCTGGAGTACCCTCTCTAGGTGAATAAATAAATGTATACGCAGAATCAAATCCAACTTCACGATACAATGATAGGGTTTCCTCAAATTGTTCGTCTGTTTCATTCGGGAATCCTACTATGATATCAGTCGTTAATGATACTGATGGAATAGCTTCTTTTATTTTTCTTACTAATTCTAAATAATGTTCACGAGAATATTTACGTGCCATAATTTTCAACACATCAGTACTCCCAGATTGAACAGGTAAATGAATATGGTCGACTAAATTTCCGCCTTTAGCTAATACTTCTATCAGGCGATCATCAAAGTCACGAGGATGGCTAGTAGTAAAACGGATACGAGCAACATCAATTTTTCTTAGTTCGTCCATTAATTCTCCTAACCCATAGTCCATATCTTCCAAATCTTTACCATATGCATTCACATTTTGGCCTAAGAGTGTAATTTCCTTGTAACCATTCCTAGCTAAGTGACGAACTTCTTCAATAATGTCTTCAGGTCGTCTACTGCGCTCTTTTCCACGAGTATATGGCACGATACAGTAAGTACAGAACTTGTCACAGCCATACATAATATTGACCCAAGCTTTAATATCCCCTTTACGCACTTTCGGGAGATTTTCGATAACATCCCCTTCTTTTGACCATACTTCAACAACCATCTCTTTGCTAAGCATAGCTTCTTTAACAATCTGTGGTAATCGGTGAATATTATGAGTTCCAAATATCATATCAACATGATGGTGTTTTTGTAATATTTTATTGACAACCGATTCTTCTTGCGACATACATCCGCAAACACCTAATAATACGTTAGGATTGTTCTTTTTTAAATGCTTAAGATGACCAAGTTCACCAAATACTTTATTCTCAGCATTTTCTCGTATCGCACATGTATTTAATAGAATAATATCAGCATCATCAACTGTATCTGTTGATTCATAGCCTAATCCTAGTAAAATACCTGCCATGACTTCTGTATCATGTTCATTCATTTGACAGCCATAAGTTCGGATATAAAACTTACGCCCAGTACCTATTCCGATCATGTCCTCTGGCAGTTCAAAATCACGCTGGATAAGAACATCTTCCTTACCACGTTTTTTAGCATCTGATAAAGACGGGGCCTGATAAACACTATCAAAATACTGACTATAATCCTTGGCGGATTTTTTGTCCGAAGGATTAGGTTGCTTTACTTGCTGTGATTCTAAGCGTTGCTTTTCGTTCATTATATATCTCCTTTCGTACATATCACTGCAAATCTAAAAATACTTACACACATTATCATAGTATAATGGTAATACAAATAATAAACAATAAAAACAAAGCTTTGTTACAAATTAACCACATATTTATAGGTAGAGAAAAAGCAACAAAACCGCTAGTGTTTTGTTGCTTTTCTTAATGGTCAAATTACATAAATTCTGCTACGAGTTCATCGAATTTATCTTTGCTAATACTTAAATCAGCATTTGTTAACGGATCTTCACTATAGCCATAAACCAACTCTTGGTATGATGGTTGCTCGTTGTTCTGATAGATTAATCCAGTCACTAAACCGTTATGCTCCATCAATGTTTGCATCGCTGTCATACGATTGTTAGGATCATATTCTTCAATCGTTTTTAGACTTGTTAGATTTTCTTTAAACCAATCATACGTATTCGTTTTATTGTACGTAACACATGGGCTAAATACATTAATTAACGAGAATCCTTTATGATTAATTCCAGCTTCAATTAATGAAGTTAACTCTTTTAAATCGGTAGAAAAACTTTGTGCAACAAATGTAGCTCCTGCAGTTAATGCCATCTCCATTACCGATAAGGAAGATTCAATTGAACCTTTCGGTGTACTTTTTGTTTTAAACCCTACTTCACTACGTGGTGATGTTTGACCTTTTGTTAAACCATAAATTTGATTGTCCATGACAATGTATGTTACATCGATATTTCTACGAATCGCATGTACTGTATGCCCCATACCAATGGCAAAGCCATCTCCATCTCCACCTGAAGCGATGACAGTTAAATCACGGTTAGCCATCTTCACGCCTTGAGCTATAGGTAAAGAACGACCGTGGATACCATGGAACCCGTATGAATTAATATATCCAGAAATACGCCCTGAACATCCAATACCTGATACTACTGCTAATTCCTCAGGTTGTAAGCCAACATTCGCAGCTGCTCTTTGAATGGCAGCTTGAACTGAGAAATCACCGCACCCAGGACACCAATTTGGTTTGACATTATTTCGAAAATCTTTAAACGTCGCCATTTAGAACATCTCCTTGCATTTTGTGTGTATTTCATGTGGCAGGAATGGATTTCCATCATATTTTAAGACTGATGTTATTTTCTCTCCGAATCCTACGTTCATTTTCATAATACTTGCAAGTTGACCTGTAGCGTTATTTTCAACGACAACGACCTTTTTCGCCTTTTGAATAAGCGGTTGAATCTCATCAGTTGGGAATGGATGCACTAAACGAACGTGTGCATGATTCACCTTGATACCGTCTTCTTCTAAACGTGTCATCGCTTCTTCAATCGCTCCACGTGTGGAATTAAAACCAACGATTAACAAGTCAGCATCTTCGTGTTGAACGTTTTTATAGACGGGTGTATCAAATTTCAACTTATCAAGTTTACGGAATCTTTTATCCATTTGTAATTGACGATTTTCTGCATCTTCAGATGGTTTTCCAGTTTCAGCATGTTCAACACCCGTTACATGATGTATACCATGTTTCGTTCCTGGTACAACACGTGGTGAAATACCATCTTCAGTTACTTCATAACGCTTAAAGTAAGCTTTATTTTCTAATTCAGGTAATTCTTCATTAAGTTGAAGTTTACCACGACGAATTTCAATTTTATCATAATCAAGTGGCTCTACTGTTTGTTTTCCAAGAGACAGTTGCAGATCTGTTAAAAGAATAACTGGACATTGATACTCTTCTGCTAAGTTAAATGCTTCTATTGAATCGTAGAATGCTTCCTGCACTGTACTTGGGGCCATAACGATTTTTGGAATTTCACCATGTGTTCCATAAATCATTGCCATTAAGTCTGACTGTTCTTGTTTAGTCGGTAATCCAGTACTTGGCCCTCCGCGCTGTGTATCAACAATAACAAGTGGAGTTTCAGTTATACCAGATAGTCCAATTGCCTCCATCATTAACGATAGACCAGGTCCAGCTGACGCAGTTAGAGTTCTTACTCCCGCATAATTAGCACCAATTGCCATTGTACAAGCAGCAATTTCGTCTTCAGTTTGTATAACTGTTCCACCAAATTTAGGTAGCGTTTTAATTAAATACTCCATTATTTCAGAAGCTGGTGTAATAGGATATGCAGGCATAAATCTAGCCCCTCCAGCTAATGAACCTAATGCAATCGCATCGTTACCTATCATAAACAGACGCTTTTTACCATCTGCTTTTTCAATTTTCATCTCTTTATTACTGTTACCGAGCTGTTGCTTCATAAAATCAGCGCCTGCTTGAATTGCTTCCATGTTTTTATCGACAATTTGTTGACCTTTTCGGCCAAACTTTTCGTCAATTACTTCAAAGAACACCTTCGTGTCAATATCAAGTAGCTCACTAGAAGCACCTACAGCAACCATATTTTTCATTAACGAAGTGCCTAAATCAGTTGCAATCTCCGTGAATGGAACCGCATACAATGCTACTTTTGAATCATCTGGAATGGTCGGGTTAAACTTTGCATCAGCAATTACAATCCCACCATCACGTAACTCACTAAAGTTAACATCAATTGTTTCTTGGTCAAATGCTACTAGTATATCTAAATCATCAGAAATAGCACGAACCTGAGTTGTACTAACGCGAATTTTGTTATTCGTATGACCACCTTTAATACGTGAGGAAAAATGGCGATACCCATATAAATAATACCCTAATCGGTTTAACGCTACTGAGAAAATTTCTCCTGTACTTTCAATACCTTCCCCTTGTTGTCCGCCAACTTTCCATGAAAGTTGATTGATCATGTCTTACACCCCTTTGGAATACGTTCAATATTATATATTTAACAGCATTTGTTTGAGAATGTTCAAAAAGTATCAGTCATACAATGGTTTGATATTCTCCTCATACCCGCTCATTTTGTATTTACACATTTAAAGCGCATACAAGTAAATTATTGGTACCTTCATCATTTTCTTTCCCTTTTGAACATGTACAATTTGTTATAGCACGTTCCAACCAAGACACTTACATGGCAATCTAAAATGTTTTTGATGAATAACAATTATGAAATGTTTGGATGTACTAAACGCTTACAATTCTAGACCTATAATCAAAAAATTGCAAGTGTTTCAACATAAAATTTGTCGATTATATGAATAATTTTTTTGTTTTCTAAAAAATCATTTATTATTCAGGTAAATGTTCTACAAAATTTTGATATAAAAAACTTCTTACTAACTCATCGCTATAATATTTATGTAATTCTTCAATTAAATGCATATAGCACTTAAAGTTTCCCATACCTCTTACTGTTGTAGAAATGCCATCGAAATCAGAACCAAACCCTATGTTCTTAGCTCCGCCTAAAGAACATAAATGTTCTACATGTAACAATATATCTGTTATGCCTGCATGACCGTGTACGGATAAAAACTGTGGAACGAAGGTAACACCTATCATGCCATCTTTCTCGATCATAGCTGTAATTTGATCGTTATGTAAATTGCGCGGATGGTCACAAAGCTTATAACAATTCGAATGTGATGCAATTGGATAGTCCGCTAATGCCATTACGTCCCAAAATCCTTGCTCTGATAAATGAGAGACATCTGTCCATACTTTTTGGTCATTGAATGTTTGAACAACCTCTTTTCCAAATGATGAAAGACCAGCTCCTCGCTCTTCTAAAATACCGTCAGCTACAGTATTGCCATAATTCCATGTTAAACCAACAGAAGAAACACCTAGCTGGAGGAGAGTTTTTAACCTAGTAATACTCCACCCTATACAATCGCACCCTTCAAGCGTTAACATAGCACCAATTTCATTACTATTTAAGGTATTAATATCTTGTTTTGTTTTAACTAGTTTAATATGATCATATTTAGCGATGATTTGATTATAAAATATATCTATCATTTCTAATGCGACGTCAAATTTATCTATATTACTGACAGATTCAGGAATGTAAATCGCAAAGCATTGTATTTTACTTTTTGTCGCAACCATTTGCTCGTAAGTTATATGTAATGACTTGTCATTTTCGAATGAAATAGATGGATTGAGCCACATCTTTAATAAAACATCGCAATGTGCATCAAAAATGTTCATTCTTAATCCTCCTCTTTTATCATAAGAGTTTTCTCGGCATTATCGACGGTTTTCGTAAGAACATCTTACATGTATATAAACTAATCCCACTTGGCATCTTTTCTTCTTTGCGTATATCATATCAACTGAGGATGGGGACTCATGTGTCCATCTTTACGATCGTATCACCTGTACAATGAATAGCAGCGTGGCTAACTGTATTTTCTTCACAGTATAAAAACAACCTGTTTGCAGTATTCGCAAACAGGTTTATGCTAACTTCTAGAGTAAAATTCTAACAATGAACCTAGCGAGGTTCAATAATCAATTTGATTGCCGTCCGTTCTTCTCCATCAATTTGGATGTCCGTGAACGCTGGGATACAAATGAGATCAACACCACTTGGAGCTACAAAACCTCTTGCTATCGCTACCGCTTTCACTGCTTGGTTTAATGCACCTGCCCCAATCGCTTGAATCTCTGCTGCCCCTCTTTCTCGTAGTACTCCTGCAAGTGCACCAGCCACAGAATTAGGGTTAGACTTTGCTGAAACCTTTAATATTTCCATTCCTAGTTCCTCCTTGTTTTTTACTGTGAATGATAAGTGTTCAGTAGAACATTTTGTATATATATAAGCCCATTGATACTATATTCAGTAGTCACATATAGTATTCCTGCAAGTTTTTAATCTTTTATCAAAAAATTCACAAAAATCTTAATTTCTGGAGAAACAAGGTTAGGAAAATAGGTTTTTATTACAGCCAAATGACTAGCAAATCAACAACTCTGGATAAATCCCTTTTCGAATTCAAAATCAATATACGGTTTAAGAAATAAATACGTTTTCATTACAGTTGTTTTATGTAAGAACGAACAATCACATATTACCTATTTGAAAAATCAACAAAATTGACGAAAGGATGACTTCGCATTGATTGTTGCTTTTCGTTCTAAGATATAAGTACGAATACATCTTGCCTTCGTGGCACCTTTTCTTCTGTACAACAATGACTAACATATATAACCACTTTTAATGGTACTAATTTGATAACAACAGCGACAGAGTTGACGAAAAGAGCCTTAGCTTACGTACCAAGTTATAAACACATGTAGATCTAGCAAACGGGGTATCTTTTCTTCTCTAAAGACTGTTCCAATCACATATACACATCAAAGTTTATACAATTAATGATAAAAATTTAATCAAAGTATGGATGATCATCATTAATAATAATACGGTTAATCCCTTTAGCTCTACCAGTTTTGTTGTCAATATCAATGACTACAGCATTAAGTTGAGCTCTTCCATCGGTTACTTCGAACCGAACAGGGAGATTAGTCAAAAAACGCTTCAAAACTGCTTCTCTGTCAACACCTAATATTCCATCATATGGACCTGTCATACCTACGTCAGTTATATATGCAGAACCTTGAGGTAGTATGCGATGATCGGCCGTTTGCACATGTGTATGCGTTCCTACAACAGCAGATACCCTTCCATCTAAATACCAACCCATTGCTTGTTTTTCACTCGTGGCTTCCGCGTGAAAATCTACAAAAATGATTTTAGTTCGCTTTCTTGCTTCTTCAATTAATTCATCAGCTTTTGTAAATGGGCAGTCATTTGGATTTAAAAATGTCCTTCCTTGTATATTAATAATGGCAACCTCACGACCTTCACAAGGGATATAAACGATGCCTTTACCTGGTACACCTTCTGGAAAGTTTGCAGGGCGTATCATGTATTTCGCAGAGTCAATAAACTCAAATATATCTCTGTTATCCCACGTATGATTACCAAGTGTAACCGCTTGTGCTCCAGCCTTAATAAAACCGTGGTATATTTTTTCAGTTATCCCTTTACCCCCTGCTGCATTTTCACCATTAATAATAGTAACTGAAGGAAAGTATTTCTTTTTTAATTTAGGAACATATTCATTAACCATATCTCTTCCTGGTGAGCCAACTACATCTCCAATAAATAAAATTTTCATTTTTTCGACCCCTTTATATTTGTACAATTTATTATCAGTTTTGCCAAAACAAAAAAAATAAAGTGGTAAAAACCACTTTATTTTGCATATTCGACAGCTCGTGTTTCCCGAATCACTGTCACTTTTATGTGACCTGGGTAATCGAGCTCATCTTCGATTTTCTTTCTAATCTCACGAGCTAATCGATGAGCTTCCAGATCATCAATCGAATCTGGTTTAACCATAATTCGAACTTCACGCCCAGCCTGAATTGCAAATGATTTCTCAACACCATCAAATGATTCAGAAATCTCTTCAAGCTTTTCGAGACGTCTTATATAGTTTTCAAGTGTTTCACTTCTTGCTCCAGGTCTTGCTGCAGATAATGCATCGGCAGCAGCTACTAATACTGCAATAATAGAAGTAGGCTCTGTATCACCATGGTGTGAAGCTATACTATTAATAACAATTGGATGCTCTTTGTATTTCATAGCTAATTCTACACCAATTTCAACATGACTACCTTCAACCTCATGATCTATAGCCTTACCAATATCATGAAGTAAGCCTGCTCGACGAGCTAGTAACTCATCCTCACCTAACTCAGCTGCCAACAACCCTGACAAGTATGCGACTTCCATTGAATGCTTCAACACGTTTTGACCATAACTCGTTCGGTACTTAAGTCGACCTAATATTTTGATTAAATCTGGATGGAGTCCATGTACACCTACTTCAAATGTCGTTTGTTCACCAATTTCGCGAATATATTCATCCACTTCTCTTCTCGATTTTTCAACCATTTCTTCAATACGAGCAGGATGAATACGTCCATCTTGAACAAGCTTATCTAAAGCAATGCGAGCCGTTTCACGTCGAATCGGATCGAAGCCAGATAAAATCACTGCTTCAGGTGTATCATCGATGATCAAATCAATACCTGTTAACGTTTCTAGAGTTCGAATATTTCTACCTTCCCGACCAATGATACGTCCTTTCATTTCATCATTAGGCAGATTTACGACAGAAACTGTAGATTCCGCTACATGATCAGCCGCACAACGTTGAATGGCTAATGATAAAATGTTTTTTGCCTTTTTATCAGCTTCTTCTTTAGCGCGACTTTCTGCTTCTTTGATCGTAATCGCAACATCGTGTGCAAGCTCTTTTTCAACATTGCTAAGAATGATTTGTTTCGCTTCCTCACGTGTCAAACTAGAAATACGTTCAAGCTCTGTACGTTGTTTGTTAAACATCATTTCCACTTTGCTTTCCATCTCTTCAATATGCTGTTGTCTTTGACCTAGAGAATCCTCCTTTTTTTCTAACACACTCTCTCGCTTAGATAAAGATTCATCCTTACGATCAAGATTCTCTTCCTTATGCATTAACCGATTTTCTTGTTTTTTTAGTTCGCTTCTTCGATCACGAATTTCTTTTTCTGCTTCTGTTCGAAGTTTGTGGATTTCATCCTTTGCCTCAAGAAGCGCTTCTTTTTTAAGCGCGTCAGCCTCTCGATTTGCATCGTTAATAATTTGTTCAGCAGCGCTTTTTGCGCTTGTGATTTTCGCCTCATTAGATTTACGAACAAGTGAGATATAAAGAACAACAACTGCACCGACTATGGCAAGCAAAATGGCGATGATTATAATGGGATTGAGATTGTCCATCATTTCACCTCCTCTTGCTATATACTTGTTTCTTGCTAGATTCAAACTGTCGGCATGTAATTTTTCCCTTAATAAATTCCAACATGCACAATGGCTTTTCAAGTTCCAATACTAGAGGCTGTTATAAGCCTGGAAAAAGACTGTGAATTTACTCAATATCGTTGGTAATTTATTGTTAAATACCTACACAAGTAATTTCATCGTGTGCTTCATAAGTACGTGGCAACTATTTCATTGCACTTGCACCTGACACCAACCGATCGCTCCTTCTTCCTATCTGTCCTCCAATTTTGTTTGAAAAAATTCTTAATAGTAACAATTGTAATATTAACAAGCATGTATAATATACATACTAATTGTAAAGGTGGGTAATTTTATTGTCAAGGCCTGCCACTGCCATCTTTCCTTAATATTGGAAGAGAGCGCACAAACCTTGACTTGAACAGCGACAGACTTTCTGCAAACCTTAGTCCTACCACCTTATAAACTGGTAGATGATTTACCATACTATGTCCTGTTGTTGAAAGCTATTGAATAGAACTAATGATAAATGTAGGCACTTTTCGTAAACTTTGTTGTATTTTTTCACTTACATTTAAATAACTGATGAGTTTTATATGACTTTCATAATCTTTGATAAGAAATGATGCGCCGATCGATAGCTATATTTGTGTTTAGCTTTTTTTATTAATACGAAAACAGCGTAAATGAAAAAGAAGGATACTTCATGTAGTATCCTTCTTTTAGAGCTTATGTTGTTTACTCTTTTAATTCGAGTTCACTTTGAGAATCGTCGCCCACCGGCTCTGTTGTATTGTTAAGGCCGTAGTGTTCTCGAATTTGTTCGTGTATTTGTTTTGATATGTCCGCATTCTCCGTTAAGAATTGTTTAGCGTTTTCTCGCCCTTGCCCTAGACGTTCACCTTCAAACGAGTACCAAGATCCGCTCTTCTGGACAATATCGAGCTCAGAGCCCATATCAAGAATTTCTCCCTCTTTGGAAATTCCTTCACCGTACATAATATCAACCTCGGCTATTTTAAACGGAGGTGCTATTTTATTCTTTACTACTTTTAATTTCGTTTTATTACCTACGATATCATTTCCTTGCTTCAGTTGTTCAGCTCGACGAACCTCTAAACGTACTGAAGAATAAAACTTTAACGCACGACCACCAGGTGTAGTTTCCGGATTCCCAAACATAACACCAACCTTCTCACGAATTTGGTTAATGAAAATAGCAATCGTTTTAGATTTATTTATTGCTCCTGAGAGCTTACGTAAGGCTTGAGACATAAGACGTGCTTGTAAGCCAACATGAGAGTCTCCCATCTCCCCTTCAATTTCAGCCTTTGGAACGAGCGCTGCAACTGAATCGATGACTAAAATATCAACAGCACCACTTCTTACAAGTGCTTCAGCAATCTCTAACGCCTGTTCACCTGTATCAGGTTGAGATAGCAATAGTTCTTCTATGTTAACACCTAGCTTTTGTGCATAAATAGGGTCTAACGCATGCTCAGCATCGATAAATGCAGCTTGACCGCCTTGTTCTTGCACTTCAGCAATCGCATGAAGTGCAACTGTTGTTTTACCAGAGCTTTCAGGTCCGTATATTTCAATGATACGACCACGTGGATAACCACCTGCTCCAAGTGCAACATCCAATGCTAATGAACCACTAGGAACGGTAGAGATTTGACGTTCCGACTGCTCACCTAACTTCATTATTGATCCTTTACCAAATTGTTTTTCTATTTGCTTTAACGCCATATCTAATGCAGCTTGACGATCACTCACATTTATTCCTCCTCATCTCCATTACTACTTATACTATACCTTGTTTTTGGACATTTGCCAAGCAAAAAACGAACATCTATTCGTTTTTTTATTCAAAAGTGAATTCAATCAGCAAACTAGAACATTGTTGGGTAAAGTAGATTTGGGGATCTAAAACTTAGGCTCTTTTCGTATACTTTGTTGCTTATAGTTACTTAAATAGCAGGTATAGATATCGTTTTACTAAACAGTCATCGGTTTATAGTAGCAAAGATGCACATCGTACTAATTATATTCGTGTGTATATTTTAATTCAAAGAAACTACAAAAGTTGGGTAGCCCATAGCTTATTATTTTTTCAATTGTTTGAGTAAATAATAGTATCCATATTTAATAGCTCTTTCTCTAATCATTTGTCTAGAACCAGCCAATTTCAATGAATAGACTTCTGTAGGATGATCATTGATCGAAAGCCCAATAAAGACCGTTCCTACATCTTTACCTTCCACGCTTTGTGGTCCAGCAACTCCAGTAAAGCTAATTCCACAGTCAGAGTTACATGATTTCCTCACATGCTCAGCCATTTGTTGTGCACATTTTTTACTGACGGCACCTTCCTGTACAAGTGTCGTTCGGTTAACATTGAGTAATGTTTCCTTCATATCATTCGTATAAGCTACAATTCCACCTTTAGCTACAGATGAAGAACCAGGAACAGCTATTAACTCACTCATGAACATGCCTCCAGTTAAACTTTCAGCGCTAGATATCGTCATTTTTTTTTCTTGTAAAACAGCTACCGCATGTTCTAATAGTGAGGTGTTTTCATAACCATAAAAATATTGACCAACACGACTTAGTATTTCTTGTTCTGTATCATTAAGAAGCTCATTAGCTATGTCTACTGAGGAATGTTTAGCTGTCAATCGAAGTTTTACTTCAAAGTCAGATGCTAACGGAGCAATCGTTGGATTCACTTGCTTATCAATCAAATCTTCAATCTCAGTTTCCAACTTTGACTCACCAATTCCAAAGAATCTTAATACGCGAGATATGATTCTCTCACGAACACCTAAGAGGTTATTGAGATATTCTGTCCCGTATTTCAAAAACATTGGTTGCATTTCCTTTGGAGGGCCTGGCAATAGCATATATGTAACTTGATCCTTCGTTATAGCCATTCCCGGTGCCATCCCATGGTCATTAAGCAATACCGTTGCATTTTCTAGAATAACAGCTTGCTTTTTGTTATTGTCTGTCATTTTACGATTTACTTTTTCATAGTACGCTTCAATTCTTTTAAGTGATTGTTCATGTGTGACTAGCTGTTGCTTTAGCATAGATGCCATCGTTTCCTTAGTTAGATCGTCTTTTGTTGGGCCTAACCCTCCAGTGAAGATAATCAATTTTGATCGCTGCTTTGCTGTTTCAACGACCCTTTTTAACCGATCTTGATTATCACCAACTACAGTATGAAAATAAACATTAATTCCTAGCTCTGCTAATTGTTTCGATAGGAATTGTGCATTTGTATTCGCAATTTGTCCTAATAATAACTCTGATCCAACTGCTATAATCTCAGCGTTCATGTCATCCCCCCGTAAAAATAGCATGTGTTATAGCAGGTTGAAGACTGCTACATTATGTTCCTTTAACTTTATGAGGATGAGAAGGAAACCCGTCTCATCCTCATAAAATTTACTACTTCGGCTTATCATCTCAATATGCTGGTTTACTTTGAGTTAGCAAATACATGTTTATTTTTCGCAAAATAGTCCCACCCAGACCAAATTGTGAAAAATACTGCGATCCATAGTGCTATATCAGCAAATGGAATCGACAATGCTTCAAAAGGAATATTATGTAATAGCAATGCAGAAACGGCTACAATTTGCGTCCATGTTTTAATCTTGCCAAGCATGTTTGCAGCAACAACTTCACCACCACCTGCTAGAACAAGTCGTAAACCTGTTACGGCAAATTCTCTACTTATAATGACTATGACCATCCATGCAGGTGCCAATTCAAACTGAACGAGTGTTATAAGCGCCGCTGACACTAATAGCTTATCAGCTAGAGGGTCTAAAAATTTTCCTAAGTTGGTGACGAGATTAAATTTCCTTGCATAATATCCGTCAATCCAATCAGTCGTGGAAGCAATAATAAAAATGATAGCACCAATGAAATGAGTAACAGGTATCTCTCCTCCGCCTATTTGTAATTGTCCCCAGGATAGCGGTGCAAGCATAATCACCAAAAACACTGGAATTAACAAAATACGTGAAACGGTAATCTTATTTGGTATATTCACAAATTCTTCCTCCTTCATAACTTACATGTACAATAATATATCAGAAAAAGTCAAAAAAGCCATCAAAATGATGACTTTATTAATTATTGAAGAGGATTTCCATAGTTTGGGTTGTTCCTCCCTCATTTGGAAACTCTACCAGTTCTCCATTTATATATATTTCTGTTACTGGTGTATAGCCTGACTTTAGTGATATTTTATTTTCTTTGCTCATATCGAAGGACAATGGTTGGTCATCCTCATTTAAGAAGTCATAATAAAACTGTTCGCCTTGGTCATTCCTAAGAGTAATCCAAGTATTTCCAGTTGATTTAATCTCTAAATTAAATTCTTCTGTATTAGATAACTTCATGGAAGAATTAGCGCCTTGCACACTTACTAATTCTAGCACCTGTTCTACTGCTTGCTCAGGCTCGTCCTCTTCTTCATCCTGTACATCAGTTTCTTGATCAGTGTCTTCTGCTGCAGGCTCGCTGCCCACCTCTTCAACTGGATCATTTTCTTCTGAATTATCTTCAACGACAATTTCACGGTCTTCTCCACTTTCCTGCGCTGGAGTACCATCTGAATTACCTAAAAAATTCAGTGCGATGAAGTAAATCCCTATAAGAAGACCGAAAACAAAAACTCCTGTTAATACTTTTGGTAGCAAATCTGCCACTTTTGAAGTTGTTGTTGGGGAAATCTGTTTACGACTCTGTACTCTCGACAGCTGACCAGGTAAATCTGAATTAGATAAGCTCGGGAGTTCATTTTCATATTGTTCAAAAATAACATCAGCATCTAACTCAACTGCTTCACAATACGATTTGATAAACGCACGCACGTAAAATTGTCCAGGCATTCGATCATAATTACCGTCTTCAATTCCGATTAGATAACGTTTTTGTATCTTCGTTAACTTTTGTAAATCGTCTATGCTAATATTTTTTTCTTCTCTTGCTTCTTTCAATCTTTTACCTAGTTCTGTCAATGAAAACACCTTCCAATTTGCTAAAAATCAAATGTAGATAAGCTAGATTCTTGTAACATTTGTGGTTGTTCAACGAGATCATACGTTATTTCCTCTTCAGGATTATTCCGTAGTTCAATAATATAATCGAAATCGTCCATCGTATATTCAGTATTTCGAACAAAAATATCCGGATGCTCAACTACCTTGACAGCTGGAAGCCTCATAATTTCACGAACTAGCTGCCAATGGCGTTCTGAAGCTCTTTTCGTTGATACAATACCGTCAATGATAAATAGATTATTTTCGTTATATTCGTCCTCAATGAGCTGACTTCTGACCGTTTGCTTAAGCAATGTTGAAGAGACAAATAACCATCGCTTATTTGCACATACGCTCGCTGCTACGACCGATTCAGTTTTGCCAACCCTTGGCATACCACGTATACCGATTAATTTATGACCTTCTTGTTTATACAATTCTGCCATAAAATCAACTAATACGCCGAGCTCATCTCTGACAAATCGAAATGTTTTTTTATCGTCCTCATCCCTTTGAATATAACGTCCATGTCTAACAGCTAAACGATCTCTTAGCTTCGGTTCACGTATTTTTGTCACTGTTATATTATCCATAGTTTGTAAAATTGATGCAAGACGCTCTATTTGTTCATTCCGATCACATCTCAATAATAACCCACGTCGATGGTCCTTAACACCATTGATTGTAACGATGTTAATAGATAACATCCCTAATAAAGATGACACATCCCCGAGTAAGCCAGGTCTATTTTTATGAATTTCGTATTCTAAATACCATTCTTTTTTTTGCATGCAAATCCCCCTATGCAGCACTATAAAAAAATATTAAGTTACGTATCACACATAAGTCTATAAGACTATAATAAATGATTTATATGTAATATAAAAGGGGCATTCTATACCCAATGATAATTAATTACTTTTTATACTAATTATTGTATCATTCAGGCTCTTTTCCTTTTTAAAACTTTGTAACGGTTGATATCATATAATAAGCGCAAGAACTTGTTTTATATGCTTTCCATAATTTTACAGAATAAATAATTCCATGTATGTTTATTGGGGAATGTTTATTTCTTTAACAAACAACATTCTCTGATAAAACAGCCATTTATTAATAAATGGTCCTGTTTACAATTTTGTTGAGGATATATGTAGCAGGTTACTCATTAGTGAAAAGTATATATCATTGTCAACCTCTTTTACAAAATCAGAACCATCATCTAGAATAGCTAAGAAGCGGTTTTACCCTTCCAATGTTACAATCAAATCAAAAAAGAGAGGAGTTCCCCCTCTTTAATGATTACCCCCATCATCTTCAACTAACTTGACCATCATATTCGCAATCGCATGCTGTTCCTCATTCGATGCTACGTGCCATAAATCAGCTAGTACTTTTTCTTGAGCATTTTTCGGTTCTACTTGGTTGGATAAATAATCGCCAATTTGATAAGCAATATCCGATACCGTGTTTTGATTCATGCCACTTTCTTGTGCTTGATGAAGTCGATCTGCTAAAAAGTCCTTCCATTGTTCAAAATTATCTAGCACAGACATACAAAAGCCTCCTTCATGTTTAGTCATGTATAGTTTGTTTCAATGGGAAAAATTTATACAAACTCGCTATGACATTTAAGTGAACTTTATGCAAGGTCTCTTCTCCATAGCTTTGTTGCAACTTTTTAGCCAATAAAGCAGCTATGAAAAAAGCTGTACAAAAAAAGCTACACATATAGATTACTATATGTGTAGCAATGATATTAACAATGCCACCCACCATTTACAGACAAAATTTGACCAGTGATATACGAAGCTTTCTTTGAAATTAGAAATAATGCGGTATCCGCAATTTCCTGTGGCGTTCCAACCCGTCCTAAAGGTATCTCTTCCTCTATACCTTCAATTTCTTCATTCGAAAAAATGTCTAGCATGGCAGTATTAATTGCGCCAGGTGCAATCCCATTCACTCTAATTCCACTTGGAGCAACTTCTTTTGCCAATGCTTTCACAAATGTGTTTTGTCCACCTTTAACCATAGAATAGAGTACTTCACATGAAGCCCCTGTTATTCCCCATATAGATGTAATAAAAACAATATTACCTCTTTTGTTTGAAATCATAGTTGGTAATAACGCTTTCGTAATAGTAAATGGGCTAGTAACATGCAGTTGGACCATTGCTGAAATATCTCGTTCATCCATATCAGTGATGAGTCCAAAATAACTATTTCCACTATTATGTATGACGATTTCTATATCATGTTTTATTTGTTCAAGTAGCTGATTTGGACCAGTTGATAATGACAAATCCGCTTGAATGCCAATAGCATGTACGCCTAGCTGTTCTATTCCATTAATCAACTTGTCAATTTCTAGTTTGCGTTGATGATAATGTACATATAATGAATAACCTTCCTCTGCTAATTTCTTAGCTATTTCCATACCGATGCCACCACTCGCACCAGTGATTAACGCGTACTTCAACTCTCCACTCCCTTTAATTCACAGACCCTTTTCGCATACTTTGTTCATTAGCATAGCTAGGACTGTCATCTTTGTTGAAGATGACAGGATGCCACCAATACGATATATACCGGATTTATTTGTCTTTAGTACGAAAATCAGCAAATCAAATCATTCATTTTATTTGCATGCGTCTCGATATGTCCTCGTTAACTTGGAAGTAACGAATTTGTTGAACTTAGATAAGCTATTGTCCAAACTTTACTATTTATTGGGGCTACTAGCTACTTTTGTTCATTTAACTTTTTATTGTTTAGGAACAACTTTACATACTGTCATTTGTGGTTCGTTGAATAATTCTGCAGCTGCATTGGTTAAATCCTCAATCGTTAACGATTCAAGTACAGGTACTACATCAAAGAGGTCCATGTCATTAAATGCATAACGAGTAAATTGGTTTGCAATATATTCAGGAGAATTTATTGCCCTTAAAAATGCTCCTATCTTTTTCTTTTTGACTCTTGTTAATTGTTCCTCTGTTATTTCTTGCTCTTTTAAATCAAGCATGATTTCACGCAAACGCTTCGTTAGCTCATCTGGATCATTCGTGTCTCCACCGACCATTGCAAATCCAAAACTTGACTCCTCAGTATAATCATAAGCAAATGTGTCATCTATTAGCCCTTCTTGATAGAGGTTTTCATAATGTATTGAGCTTTTACCGAATAATAAGTCTAGCATGACATTTATCGTTAGCTCATGCTTTAATAACTCTTGACCAGATCGTCCTATTTTGGGTGATTTAACACCTACCATACATTTTGAAGATTGAACATTCATTTGTAGCACTTGTTCTTTTTGTGCAACTTCCAACGGTTCATTGTATTCGAAGCGTGCAATGTCAGGTTGATTTTCATAGTTTTTACTCGATTGATTTTCTCGAATCAAATCCATAATTTGTTCGGCATCAATTTGACCAACAACAAATAACAGCATATTACTCGGATGATAAAATGTTTCGTAACATTCATATAGCAACTCTTTCGTAATATGAGAAATTGATTCGATTGTCCCAGCGATGTCTATTTTTACAGGGTGATGTTGAAACATATTTTGGATTAAGCCAAAATATAAACGCCAGTCAGGATTATCATCATACATTGTTATTTCTTGACCGATGATGCCTTTTTCTTTGTCAACAGATTGATCAGAAAAATACGGCGCCTGAACAAAATTTATTAATGTTTCAAGATTTAGTTTTACATTATCAGTACTAGAAAAAAGGTATGCTGTTCGTGTAAAAGACGTAAATGCATTTGCAGAAGCCCCTTGCTTACTAAAATCCTGGAATACATCACCATCTTCTTTTTCGAACAACTTATGTTCTAAAAAATGAGCTATGCCATCAGGTACAGTGACCATATCGTTACTATTTAAAGGCGTAAAACGATTGTCAATTGAACCATATTTCGTCGTAAACGTAGCATAAGTTTTGTTAAAACCCGGTTTCGGCAAAATGTAGACGTCAAGACCATTGCTCATTTTTTCATAATACAATGACTCCTCTAGCTGTTCAAAATTTATCTTCTTCATGCCTGGCTCGCCTCCATCCCTGTTAAAAAATAAATCGTATCTAATTGTACATCTTGCGCAACAGCAATAATTTCTTCCTTCGTCACACCATCAATTCCATCGAGCCATTCATCAATGGAACGATTAATATTTGAAGCAACATTATGATATAGCACTTCAACTAACCCACGTGAATGATCGATTGTTTCAAGTACTTGATTTTTTATAACAGCCTTTGTTTGTGCTAGCTCTTGATCAGTAAAGTCACCTTGTTTCATCGCTGACATTTGCTCTTTAATGATATTTACGGCTTGGTCATAATTTTGAACATCTATACCTGACATAACCATTAACAACCCTTTGTGGCTTTCAAGTCTTGAAGCAGCGTAATATGCTAAGCTTGCCTTTTCCCTTACGTTTATAAATAATTTCGAATGCGAAAAACCTCCGAATATTCCATTGAATACTTGTAAAGCAAAATACTCCTTATCAGCATAGGTCGTTTTTGTTCGATAGCCTATATTTAACTTTCCTTGGCGCACATCCTGCTTTTCGATGATTTCGTTAACCTTCTCTACGGTAAATGTATTTTTCTTTGGTGACTGCTTAGCATTTCGTTCGGAAAATGAAAAAAAGTTAGAAACATATTGCTCAATTTGAAAACTATTAACACTTCCTATGACGTACAAGTCAATCTCATCTTCTGACAGCACTCGCTCATAATATTGATAAAGACTTGCTGAAGTAATGTTATCTACTTCATCTAATTCACCATTAACATGCAAACTGTATGGCTCATCTTTACACATTTCTTGTACTAAACGATAATTAGCGTAGCGCATTTTGTCATCATAAACCGCTTGTATTCGCTGTTTTAGGGCTCTTTTTTCTTTTTCTACTATTTGGTCTGAGAAATGATTACCTTCTAGATATGGTGCAAAAATGACTTCAGAAAATAATTGCATAGCCTTTTGTAGCAAAGGTGTTTGATCTGATAAAAACTTTTCATTCGCAACTTCCATTTTAAATGAGATGACATGTTGTTCACCTTTTTTTGCTAAATCCACATCAAAGGTTGCTCCATATAAATCATCTAAGTGTGATCTTAACTGTTTAACAGAAGGTAAGGACCGCGTGCCACTTTGCAATACATGAGGTAACAGTGCTCTTAACGTTGCGTCTTGTTTTTGTAGTGGTGCATTCCATTTCATTAAGATCGTATTTGTTTTAAATTTTTCCGTTTCAATTGTGTGTAACCTTAATCCATTGATCTTGCGCTCTTGCTCTATGAATAATGACATAGTTAAACCTCCTTCTATAAATCCATTCAATTAGATGAATCTCATGTTTATATAAATATTAACATGACATCGTTCAAGTAAACTTGGAGAACGGTAAATCAATATAAACAAAGATTAATCTTCAACACATACTGTTTTTATTTTCTTCTAAAACAATGGAATTAACCTAAATTAAATATACCTTTGTACAAGAAGATTTTTCAAGTAAATACCTATTTGACAATTTGAAAAGCTCTTTTCCTAAACTTCGTTGCTATTATCATCAAGGTGGTACTATAAGAAGTGAATTTAGATGATAGTCAACATGACACAGAAGAAGAGGTAGTAGCACGAACTCTAGTTGTGTGAATTTATTTAGTGATACAAAAACACCAGTCATAGCGAAAATAGCTACTTGATAACACATTAATTGTATAAATTGTAATTTCAACAAACATATATCTAAACCTTGTAGAAATGAAACTAATTGAAAATACGAAAAGAGCTTATATTTTAGCTATCTCGATAGTTCTCGTCATTTCTTAATAAGAGCATCACCAATACTACAAGAACCTAAACAAGAAAAACTCCCACTAAGGGGAGTTTCAGTTAAGTCAATGCTATTATCGTTTGCCTTTTTCGTATGGGGTTCCAAGTGCTTTCGGTGCTTCTGCACGACCTACAAACCCAGTTAAAGCTAATATTGTTAATACGTATGGTGCTATTAACAAGTATACTGGAGGAATATCTTGTAGTACTGGAATAGTAGCGCCAATTACACTTAAAGACTGTGCTAAGCCAAAAAACAATGCTGCACCCATCGCTCCGATAGGATGCCATTTACCAAAAATCATTGCTGCTAGTGCTAAAAAGCCTTGACCAGAAATCGTGCCAGCGGCAAAATTCCCTTGAATTGTTGCAGCATACACTGCACCACCAACCCCTGCTAATACGCCAGAAATCATTACACCGACATATCGCATCCTTGTAACATTTACCCCCATCGTATCAGCCGCCATAGGATGCTCACCTACAGAACGTAACCTTAAACCGAATGGAGTTTTATAGACGATAAACCAAACGACGAATGCTAGCGCGATAGCAATATATGATGTCCATGGCACACTTGAGAAAAAGATATCGCCGATAATTGGAATATCTGATAAAAATGGTACATCAATCTTATCTAAACGTACCGCTATTGAATCAGTTTGACCTTTACCATAAATATTTTTAATTAAAAACACTGATAAACCTAAAGCTAAAAAGTTAATCGCAACACCACTAACAACTTGATCAGCTTTCAGAGTAATACTCGCAACAGCATGGAGTAGCGAGAAAAGTCCAGAGGCTACTGCAGCAACAAGTACACCTATCCAAGGAGCTGCTGCACCAACTGAATCTTGGAGTGATAAAGTTGTCACGATACCGGTAAATGCACCAAATATCATTAAACCTTCTAAACCAATATTAACTACACCAGAACGTTCACTAAATACGCCACCTAAGGCTGTGAAAATGAGGGGAGCTGCCCATAATAACGCAACAGGAATAATAATTCCTAAAACATCTAATACACTCATTTATTTCCCCTCCTTGCTTAAGCGTGTAATGATCCAACGAATAAGATAACTCGATGCAACAAAAAAGATTATAAGGGCTATGACAATTTGTACAAGCTCCGAAGGTACATTTGCATTAAAGTTCATTTGTGGAGCTGCTGTTTTTAACCCACCAAACAATGCTGCAGCAAAAATAACACCAATGGCATGGTTTGCCCCTAGCAACGCAACAGCGATTCCATCAAACCCTGTACCTGTAAACGCTGACATAACTGTCATACTTTGGAAAGTGCCTAATCCTTCCATCGCACCTGCGACACCAGCGAAGGCACCGGAAATTGTCATTGACATAATAATATTACGAGAAACATTCATACCTGCATACTGCGATGCATGCTGGTTAAGCCCTACGGCTCTCAATTCATAGCCTTTAGAAGTTTTTTCAAGGATAAACCACATAATAAATGCTGCTAATAAAGCAACAATAATTCCGTAATGAAGTCTTGAATTTTCTGTAATTGATGCTAAAAATGATGATGTTAGTGACGCACTTTCATTAATTTGTTGAGATCTTTCATTACCAGCATATAAATAATTCTTAATTAGAGCGGCAGTCGTATACAAAGCTACGTAGTTCATCATAATTGTTACGATTACTTCATGTACTTTAAACCGCGCCTTTAAATAACCTGGAATGAGTCCCCAAAAGCCTCCTGCAACCGCTGCAGCCAAAATAGCTAATGGCACATGTATAACTGAAGGCAAAGTAAAAGCTGAACCGACCCAAACAGCTGCAAGCCAACCGACTAAAAGCTGACCTTCAACACCGATGTTGAATAATCCAGTCTTAAAGGCAAAGGCAACAGCTAGTCCAGCTAAAATTAGCGGAGTCATCGCACGAACTACTTCACCAATTGCTTTTGGTCTCCCAAACATCCCCTCAAACAAAGCACTATATCCTTCAATAGGGTTATAGCCTGTAAATAACATAATGATTGCGCCAGCTAACAAACCGAGAGAGGCTGCTAGCACAGGGATTAAAATACTTATTATTTTTTCATTTTTTAATAGTTTTTGCATCACGAAACACCTTCTTTTTCAAGCTTACCCCCAGCCATTAACAGGCCTAGCTCTTGTTCATTTGTTTCCTTAGGATCAACGATGCCGACAATTTCCCCTTCATAAATGACAGCGATCCGATCACTTACATTCATGACTTCATCTAGTTCCAATGAAACGAGTAGTACTGCTTTCCCTTTATCACGTTCCTCAACGAGTTTCGAGTGTATGAATTCAATGGCTCCAACATCAAGGCCACGAGTAGGCTGAGCCGCAATTAGTAAATCTGGACTTCGATCAACTTCACGTGCAATGATTGCTTTTTGCTGATTCCCACCTGATAAAGCTCTCGCTGGCGTATATTCACTTGGTGTTCTTACATCATATTCTTCAATAAGTTCAGCAGACTTTTGGTATATATTTTTATAATTTAACACACCGGATTTTGCGTACGGTTGTTGATAATACGTTTGTAAGACAATATTTTCCCCAACAGAAAAATCTAATACTAACCCATGCTTATGTCGATCTTGAGGGATATGACCAACACCAGATTCAGTTATTTTTCGAGTTGGCATCGTACTAATCTCTTTATTATTGAGTTTAATAGAACCAGCTTTGACTTTACGTAAGCCAGTAATTGCTTCAATTAATTCTGTTTGACCATTACCATCGACCCCTGCAATTCCAAGGATTTCTCCAGCTTTCACTGCAAGGTTGAGTCCATTTACACTAGGTAAATTTCTGGCATCATGCACAACTAAATCATCTATTGTTAAAACCTCATTTGTAGGTTTTGCTTCCTCTTTATCAACTTTGAAATGCACTTCACGACCGACCATCAATGCGGCTAGTTCATCCGGGTTAGTTTCAGCAACATTCACTGTTCCAATCCCTTTTCCTTTACGAATAACCGTACAGCGATCGCTAACTTCCATGATTTCTTTCAATTTATGAGTAATAAGAATAATTGATTTTCCTTCTTTAATAAGCGTTTTCATAATTTGAATAAGTTCACTAATTTCTTGTGGAGTAAGTGCAGCAGTTGGCTCATCAAAGATTAAAATTTCCGCTCCACGATATAAAGTTTTTAAAATTTCAACCCGTTGCTGCATTCCTACAGATATATCTTCTATTTTTGCATGTGGATCAACTGCTAAGCCATATTTTTCAGAAATCTCACTTATAGACTTAGCGGCATCTTGAATATTAATTTTTCCACCCTTTGTCGGTTCGCTACCTAAAATTATATTTTCTGTTACTGTAAAATTTTGTACTAGCATAAAATGCTGATGTACCATTCCAATTCCTAGACGGTTGGCTACATTAGGGTCAGTAATTTTAACTTTTTCTCCCTTTACTTTTATATCCCCCTTTTCAGGTTGATACAAGCCAAACAACACATTCATTAATGTTGATTTCCCGGCACCATTTTCACCTAACAAAGCATGGATCTCGCCTTTTTTTACTTGTAGTGTAATATTGTCATTGGCAACGATTCCAGGAAACTCTTTTCTTATATTTAACATTTCAATCACGTATTCCACGATTATCACTCCTGACCCATGGATAGTTAGAAAGCATAGTGCTTTCACAATAGCTAAGCTTCTTTATATTGATGTTAATTCTATGGTAGTTATTATGCTAATTTTTATCTCCTACAAGCGCTTAAACTATGTCCTAAAGGCGCTTTGGAGTTAAATGTAATTTATACTACTTACTACAAACCACATAATAAGTTAAGCTCTCGTTAGTTGACAAAGGCTAGTAAACACTAGCCTTTGCTTTGTATCTCATGTTATTGTCTTAACATTATTCAAGCGTATTCAAAAATTCCTCATACTCATCATCAGTAGCTGGAACGATTAATTCACCATTAAGAATTTTCTCTTCATACTCTTCAACTAAAGCTAATGCTTCTTCACTAACATTATCTGTTGTCGGAGCGATACGTACTCCGTCTTCTTCAAGACCGAATACAACTTCTTCTCCACCTGGGAAGTCACCTTCCATCGCACGCTTAGAAACTTCAAATACAGCTACGTCTACACGTTTAACCATTGAAGTTAACGTAACATTTTCAGGCATACCTTCCTCATGTTGGTCACGGTCTACACCGATTACCCATACGTCTTCGCCATTTTTCTTACGGTTTTTCGCTTCAGTAAATACACCGTTACCTGTACCACCAGCAGCATGGTAAATTACATCTGCGCCTTGCTCATACATCGTTGTTGCAATTGAAGAACCTTTTGCTGCATCGTTGAAATCACCAGCATATTGTACAACTACTTCCATATTTGGATCTACAGCTTTTACTCCTGCTTTAAAGCCACTTTCAAACTTTTTAATTAACCCTGATTCTACCCCACCGATAAAACCAACTTTATTAGTTTTCGTATGCTTAGCAGCTACAAGTCCAACTAAAAATGATCCTTGATGCTCTTTAAACGTAATATTTGCTACATTATCCAAATAAAATGCATTAAAGTCTGCATCATATAGTAAGCTGTCAATTAGCGCAAATTGTGACTCTGGGTTTTGTTCAGCAATCTTAGTGATTGGCTTTTCTAATAAAAAGCCAACTCCAAATGTTAAATCATAACCAGCGTCAGCAAATGTAGTTAAGTTAGGTTCATATTCTGCATCACTACCTGATTGTAAGTATTTAAAACCTTCACCTTCAGCTAGGTTGAATTCACTACCGAATTCTTTCAATCCTTCCCAAGCAGATTGGTTAAATGATTTGTCATCAACACCGCCAGTATCTGTTACCATACCTACTTTGAAATCTACAGCTTCTGCTGGTGCTTCACCTTTATCAGCTTGTCCACCTTTGTCTTCATCAGCAGTACCACAAGCACTTAAAAGTGTACCTGTAGCCAACACTAATGACATTGCTAAACCAAATTTTCTTTTCTTCATCGTTTACTGCCCCCTAAATGTAATTTAATGCATGAACATCAAGCTTAATTGTAGTTTGTAATGATCCACCTCCTTAAAATAACCTTTTATGGTGTGAATAATTATGAAAGGCTATTTTCGCATTGATTTTCTTACTAAGGAAGATGCGTTCTTGACACCTCATCTTTTTTCAACACGATGTCAATTGCATACAATCAATTTTTAAAATAGAGCTTCAATAGTAACAAAGTTTACGAAAAAGCCTTATGAAAAGAGGAAAACGACATCTATGAATTATAGTCGATTGTCCCCCAACTAAGCATGTTATAAGCGCTTACGCAATACATGAAAGCTGAACTTATCCGCTTTAAAATAGTTTAATGAATATAAAATTGGTCTATCATTTGTATCAAAATGTAATTGCTTCAGCACAAGTAAAGCGGTTTCAGGATCGCATTGTAAGATTGGTGATATTTTCTCGTGATACCCCAAAGGCTTAATATTTGCAACGGCATAAGAAATTTCTACACCGGCTTCCAGGTTTAAAACTTCAAACATTGATTCTTCATCATGAGAATAATTGTCTGGCAATATATTGGTCAAGATTTTATCAATACAATATACGACTGGCTCGCCATTTGCCGTTCTCACACGTTCCACTAATAAAATTTCTTCATTTTCATCACAATGAAACCTTTTTTGATCATCTTCAGTCGGTCCTTGTTTCGTTGAAGAAAGAAAAATTGTTCCAGGCTTCATTCCACCTTGAAGGATCATGTTTGTTACACTATTTAGTTGTTCAATTCCAGACGTAAACAGTGGTTTGGAGTTTACAAATGTCCCTACTCCGTGTCTCCTAGTGACAACATTTTCTTCTTCAAGTACCCGTAGAGCTTCGCGTAGGGTCGCTCTACTTACTCCAAGTAGTTTTGACAATTCAAACTCAGAAGGTAATTTTTCTTTTTCTTTGTATATACCGTTTTCAATATCTTCTTTTATTTTATCAATTACCTGTAAATATAACTGTCTATTGTCTGACTTGATTGACATACTTGCTCCTCCAATATTTTACTTCAAGAGATCAGACATCTGATGTTAGACGCCCATTTCAGTCGTTTATAATATATCACTTTTTTTGTGCGAAATAAATAGTACATTACAGTTTTATTAAAAAAGAACTTAACCTGTAACAAATCTTCTTTTTTTTGGAAGGATCTTTTCGTAAACTTTTTTGCAAAAGTATCTAAACTAGAAAATAAAGTTATATTTTTACTCAATTTTACAGAATAAAAGCTGCCACAAATTTTAATGGTGTACGTAGTAATTTTTTAGCCCGAAAAACAACAATCAATTTGAAACAGCTTTTGTAAAACAAACTACCTATGGTTCTGGACACAAGATGGTCTATTATTATCACCTTTGCTAAAGACTCTTTACATTCCGAGAAACATGATCTTTGTAACTTATCGCAACTCACAATCGATGAAAAAATCTAACCATCGGTCATGTACTGTCGATGTACATAACAAATCCCTTCACTAATTTTGTGAAGGGATTTATTCTAATATTACATTAAACTAGGTTCTTTTGCTCCTTCTTTTGCAGATGTAGTTGCATATTCTTTATCAAATTTAGGTAAGACGAAAGCATAAAATATGCCTACTATAAATAAAGAGCTACCGACTAACCAAAACAACCCTTCAATTGTAGTAATCATAGGATATGTAACTGCAATCACTCCAAGAGTAATTGATTGAGAAAACATCATTAAAGGGTCAATCCACCCCTGCACACGACCCATCATCTTCGGATCGACTATCTTTGGAAGCCAGCCACCTATTGCGACGTTAACAAATGGTAAACTGACTGCGACTACAAATGTTAATATGAAAAACATGAATAATGTATTTGTGTATGCAGTGAAAATAATAAGCGAGCCACAAGTAAGTAAGCCAAAAATAATTAATTGGTACAGTTTTACTTTTTGAGCCATGATTGAAGCAATAATACTTCCAATTAATACTCCTATACCGAACACAATTCCTATAACGACTGACATTTGCTCGTAGGTTTCAGGTGCTAATTTATATTTTAAAATAAATATAGGAATAACTGAAAATCCTCCATTAACGACACCAAACACGATAAAACCTATGATTAATGATAACAATAACCGATTTTGGGTTATGTAGCTCATACCTGTTTTAAAATCGTTAAATACTGATTTAAGTCGGATATCTTTTACTGAATGTTTGCCATTAGGATACCTTACATCTTTAGGAATGTCACATGCGTGTAACAGCAAGGCACTTATTACGAATGAAATTGCATCAACAATAATGGCACCTTCGAGACCTACCGTCCAGTAGATAATTGCTCCTATCCCTGCTCCAAATAGATTAAATAAGCTACTTACCATCTGATTAAGTCCAGCTGCAGTAGTATATTCATCTTCTTTTAAAATACCTTGAATGATTGCCTGTTCAGCTGGGATGAAAAACTTTGAAACGGCACTTCGTATAAATAAAATTGCAAAAATTAACGGCATCCATCCGAGCCAAATAGAACCAAGGAGACAGATTGATAACCCTACACGAATCCAATCACTGTATATTGCAATTTTTTGCCGATCCATTCGATCAGCCAATACACCAACAATCCAAAATACTGCTAGTGTCGGAAGTGAATACATCATCTCATTTATCGTAGCGTAAGAAGGTTGTTCGGAGAAACGGTTTAACAAGTAAAACATAAATGCTGTTAAACCAATTACAGAACCCATTTGAGAGGTGAAGTTTGCAAAAAATAATTTCGTATAATTACTATTTTTAAATACTGCAAATGTCTTTTTCATTTTTTTCTCCTATCTTTTTTGATAATGAGATAAGTATATGAGATAAAAAGACGAATTTTAACGGTCTGCTGATTGGTTGATACTCGGTCCTGGGACGGAGTGTGAGAGGTTGTAAATAAAACTCCAATATTTTGTAAAACGAACTCAGTCGATTTAGTGATAAAAATATATGCCATATATTTACCAAACACAAGACTTCATTAAATTTCCATACAGCTACAATTCGGTAAGTACCAACTGGGCATTTCCAAATAGAGTATTTGGGTTTCGTATGAAAAGTTATAACAAAGGGCAAATAACTTTCTTAAAAAGCAACATTATTCACTTTAAATGATGAATGAGATGAGGAATCTACTCCATCTCATTGCAAAACCCCACCTAAAGCAGTGGGGTAGACTTAGAAAAATCAGCTAAGAGTCGAACATAAGATTTGTTATGATCCTACATCTTCATTATGCTGTGATACTAATACTGTTCGTGGTTTACTACCTTCATAAGGGCCGACAATTCCCCTGTCCTCCATTGCATCTATTAATCTTGCTGCTCTTGTATAACCGATTCGAAAACGGCGCTGTAACATCGACACGCTCGCCGTTTGCATTTCTAACACTAATTGAACCGCATCCTCATAAAGTTCGTCACTAACTTCTTCTTGAGCTTCATTCACTTCTTCTGGAATCATCTCTTCTTGATATTGTGCTTTTTGCTGTGATATCACATAATCTACCACGGTTTCAACTTCATCATCTGAAAGAAATGCCCCTTGAACTCGGGTAGGTTTTGATGCTCCAACTGGTAAAAATAGCATGTCACCTCTACCTAATAATTTTTCAGCCCCACCCATATCGAGTATCGTTCTAGAATCAGTTTGTGATGATACGCTAAATGCTATTCTTGAAGGGATATTTGCCTTAATTATTCCAGTGATAACATCGACTGACGGACGTTGTGTGGCAATAATTAAATGGATACCAGCTGCACGAGCCATTTGAGCAAGTCTTGTAATTGCATCCTCTACATCAGACGATGCTACCATCATTAAATCTGCAAGCTCGTCCACTATAACGACGATGTATGGCAAAGTAGGCTGGTTTTCTTCACCTTCATCATTAAACCTCTTAATGTAATCATTATAACCTTCAATATTACGTGTCCCTGTATGAGAAAATAACTCATAACGTCTTTCCATTTCATTAACAACTTTTTTTAAAGCTTGTGATGCTTTCTTAGGGTCTGTTACAACCGGCGCTAATAAATGAGGGATACCATTATACATATTTAACTCTACCATCTTCGGATCTATCATCATCATTTTTACTTCGTGCGGCTTTGCTCTCATTAAGATGCTCGTTATAATTCCATTAATACATACACTTTTACCACTACCTGTCGCTCCTGCAACAAGTAAATGTGGCATTTTATTTAATTGTGCAAGTATCGGTTCACCAGATATATCTCGTCCTAGACCAATTAGTAATTTTTCATCTACATTATTTTTTTCTTTTGATTCCAACACTTCACGAAGTAGTACAGTTGCAACTTCATCGTTAGGAACTTCTATGCCTACGGCGGATTTGCCTGGTATTGGTGCTTCGATTCTAATATCTTTTGCTGCAAGTGCTAATGCAAGGTCATCGTTTAAATTGACAATTTTACTTACTTTAACACCTACATCTGGATAAACTTCATATTTAGTAACAGCAGGCCCTAAATGAACTTTAGTTACTTTAGCATTTACACCAAAACTTTGGAAAGTCTTTTCTAGTTTTCTTGCATTTGCATAAACGCTATTATGTTCACTACGCTGATTAGTTTGTTTTGGAGCATACAGTAAGTCGATAGATGGTAGCTCATAATGAATATTTTCCGTTTCTTTAAAGGTCAATGGACCACTCTGATCGATATTAATATTCTCCTCAACAATTGGTATCTGCTCTTTCTTTTCAATTTGTTCTTCATTTTTTTGCTCAATAGGTTCTTGAACCTTATCTGTGAAGTCTGAAATAACAGGGGTGACATCAACTGATTCAACAACATAGTCCTCTTCTATTTGTTCTGTATCAGTATCTAGCTTTTCTTTTTTCGGCTTTGTCTTCCGTTCTTCCTTGTGCTTCTTTTTATTTGCTTTGCTAAAAAATTCCTTTATATCTTCGATAAATGATACCCATTGCCTTTTGAAGAAATCAACAACAGGAACTGCTACTTTTAACAAAGTTTCTTGAAGGGTTTTACCTGTAATTAATATAATGCCAATAAAGATAAATAATAGAGCGAGCCACTTAGTACCTAAACTATCAAACAAATAATAAAAAGCGGCAAATAAAAAAGCACCAATCATTCCTCCACCAAGATCAGGTTGAGTAGTTTCTCCATTAATTTCTAGATTATATAACTCCCACGTATTTTTTATAACGCTTGGGCTTTGAAATGGTCCTTGTTCGGTTAGGGCCTGGAATAATGTAACATGGCTTAATAACATGAGTGACAGCATGATTAAATATATGCCGATTAATCTTCTGCTAAAAAAAGATGGCCATTCTCGTTTCCATAATAAATATATGGCAAGCCAAAGAAAGCCAATAAGAATGAGCATATACCATTCACCGCTAAAAAAACGGAATAACAACACAAGACTAGACCCTACAACACCTAATTTAGCAATGGCAATACTAGTGATGGCAATTAGCAAAAGTCCTATCAATTCAAAGGTAAGGGCTGCTTGCCATTTGTTTTTCTTTTTTGATCTCCTTCTTTTCCTTTTTGCCAATATATTCTCACCCCAATCTTCGTTAAATAAGACCCTCTTGTAAACAAATCATCCGAAAACAGCCTTAAATAAACATATGTATGTATGATAATCGAATAAAAAGCAGCCCATTTTAGGCTGCCTAAATTATATGCATATAAATTATAACATATTGATGGAATAAATAGCATAATTAAAATAGTACATTCGTTCTGTCTTTTGAAAGTATATTACCAGGCGCAACTTCTGAACGTAAAAAGTCTTGAGGATTTGTACTTATGACTCTAGAGATTTGGTAATTATTAGTTGTTGTTTCATTGACCAATAAGTTTACGCCATCAATAACGACCATTTTTTGTTGATTATATACTTCACTCTCCTGTTGGAAAATGATTTCTGCTGGCATCATTGTGTAAAGAATCATTGTAGCATCTGCTCACTTTCATTCTGTTTCGGTTGGCCTTCAATCAATTCAGACAATTTTTTTATTGCATTCCCCACTCCTCCAACTTCGTTAATAATACCGTACTCAACTGCGTGAGAACCAATAACATTTGTACCAATGTCACGTGTTAAATTTCCTTTTGAAAACATCAGTTCTTTAAGGTGCTCCTCGGAGATTGCTGAATGCTTAGTAATGAAATTAAGTACACGCTCTTGCATTTTATCCATATATTCAAAAGTTTGAGGAACTCCAATGACTAGCCCAGTTAACCTAACTGGATGTATGGTCATCGTAGCCGTTTCAGCTATAAAAGAATAATCACAAGAAACCGCAATAGGTACTCCGATAGAATGCCCACCACCTAAAACAATTGATACAGTAGGTTTGGATAATGAGGATAGCATTTCTGAAATAGCTAATCCCGCTTCTACATCTCCACCAACAGTGTTCAATATGACCAGGAGCCCTTCTATGTTTGGGTTCTGTTCAATAGCAACAATTTGTGGGATAACATGTTCATATTTTGTTGTCTTGTTTTGAGGCGGCAGTTGAACATGTCCTTCAATTTGTCCAATGATGGTTAAACAATGTATTTTTGAATCCTGAGATAATTGAGGAATATTCGTTTGGCCAAGCTGTTGAATTTTGCTAACTAGACTTTCATCTTTTTTTTCACCCTGATTACCCTTATCAACTTCTTCTGAGTTTTGTTCACTTTCATATCGGTCGAATGCCATTTTTATCTCCCTTCAACGCTTGATACGTTTAGTATGAACGAGATAAATAATTTCATTCTTTACTAAATATGTACATAATATTTAGCTCTATTACACAGTCGATGAACAATACACCTACACTTCCATTATAATTGGCAAAATCATTGGGCGTCGTTTTGTTTGTTGGAACAAAAATTCATTTAAAGCATCCCGAATACTTATTTTGATTGAATTCCATTCAATGACATACCCTTTAATACTCTGAGCTATAATTTTATTTACAATTTCGCAAGCCTGTTCTATAAGTGATTCTGATTCCCTCACAAAAACAAATCCTCTTGTAATGATTTCGGGTCCTGATGCAATTTGTTTTTTTACTTTATCAAGTGTTACGACAACGATCAAAATACCATCTTTCGATAGTAGTTTACGATCTCGTAACACGATGTGCCCTACATCGCCCACGCCTAAGCCATCAATTAAGATATTGGCAGCAGGGACTTTTTCGCCTGTCGAGACTTTACCATTATTAAATTCAACTACATCACCATTATCTACAATTAAAACATTTTCAGATTTTACGCCAACTGAAAGTGCCAATTTAGCATGAGCACTTTGCATTCGATATTCGCCGTGGGTTGGAATAAAATAGGTAGGCTTCATCATATTTAACATCAATTTAAGCTCTTCTTGGCTTCCGTGACTAGAAATGTCAGTTAGGTTTTTGTTATAAACGACATTGGCTCCAATACGAAGAAGATGATCAATCGTTTTGGATACAATAAGTTCACTTCCAGGGATAACTGGTGAAGCAATTAAAACCGTATCTTTCGGTTGAATATGTACTCGTTTATTTGATTGATTTGCCATTCTTGATAAAGCAGCCATAGGCTCGCCCTTCGTTCCACATGTTAAAATTAATACTTGATGATCTGGTAATTTTTCAATTTGATTTAGAGGCGTAATTATATCATCACTTACTTTTAAATAGCCTAAGTCAATTGAAAGCATAACTATATCATAGATGTGCCTTCCCACAATGGCTACTTTGCGATTATTCTCTTTGGCCGCATCTAACACTTGTTGAATTCGATTAATATTAGATGCAAAGGTTGCTACTACAACACGGTTTGGAGCACTATAAATTACTTCAGAAATTTCTTGGCCAATGACCGATTCGGAAACAGAATATCCTGGTTTGTCAGCATTGGAGCTATCAGATAAAAGAAAAAGCACCCCTTCTTTGCCTATAGATGCCATTTTATCAATATCAGCTGTTTCCATTCCAACAGGTGTTTGATCAAATTTGAAATCCCCTGTATGAACAATTGCACCTTCACCTGTATGAAAACATATGCCAACACAATCTGGAATACTATGAGTTGTTCGGAAAAAAGATACTTTCACTTGGTTAACTGTCAATATTGACGTTGTTGTTACTTCATTCAACAAGTCATCCGCCGCTAGTCCATGCTGTTTTAATAATTGCCCTACTAAGGCCAATGTTAATTTCGTACCATAGATCGGCACTTTTAGCTCTTTCAATACATACGGTATTGCGCCTATATGGTCTTCATGACCGTGGGTTAAGAATATGCCTTTCACTCTCTCCTTATTTTTAATTAAATAACTAATATCAGGAATAACAGCGTCAACACCGAACATTTCTCCCTCTGGATATTTAAGCCCAGCGTCAACAACAAAAATATCTCTGTCTATTTCCAATACATGCATATTTTTGCCGCTTTCACCTAGCCCTCCAAGCGCAATAAGTCTTATATCTATCTTTTCACTCAATATGACATCCTCCTATGTACAATTTACCCGTCGCTAAATAACTTACGTCCATTATAACTGATGCATGAATTTGAATACAAGTTAATTAACGGGGCGATTTGCACATAAGTAAAGACTATTTTTCACATTGATTATTGCTGCTTCCTCATAATTATTAGCAAGTAAACTAGCGTTCGTTGCTTCATTTATACTCTTATAATATTGTGCTCTCATAAACCTCATATTACCAGTCCATTGATAGTAACTTAACGACAAATATTACGAAAAAAAAGAGCCATCACAATTGTGATGGCTCTTTCCTTCTTTAAATTTGTTGTAGTAGTTTGGATAATTTCACCCGTTCATGCTCCGCTAAAGGCACTAACGGTAATCGAACTGAACCAACATCTAGCCCGCGTATTTGTAAAGCTGTTTTTACTGGTGCCGGACTCGGTGCCATGAAAAGACCCGTCATAACAGGTAATAGTTTTTGGTGAAGTAATGCTGATTCACTTAACATATTATTGCGATATGCATGGATCATTTCCTGCATCTCATTGCCAATAACATGTGATGCAACAGAGACGACTCCACTGCCCCCTATTGCAAGTATAGGAAGAGTTAAACCATCATCTCCACTATATAAAAGAAAATCTTCGTCAGTATTTGCGATGATTTCTGTCATAGCATTTAGATCACCACTGGCGTCTTTTACCGCAACGACATTGTCAATTTTTGAAAGTTTAATAATCGTCTCTGGTGAGATATTAGTGATTGTTCTGCTTGGAACATTATAAAGCATAACAGAAAGCTTAGTGCTGTTGGCAATTGCTTTAAAATGTTGATATAAACCTTCTTGATTTGGTTTATTGTAATAAGGTGCTACAAGAAGAATCCCATCTACTCCTGTTTCTTCAGCTTTTTTTGTTAATTCAATAGATGCATACGTATTATTACTTCCAGTACCAGCAATGACTGGAACCCTTCCAGCTACTTCTGAAACCACATGTTGGAACAAAGCGATTTTTTCTTCAGTAGATAAGGTTGCTGATTCACCTGTAGTACCTGAAATGACAAGGGAGTCTGTACCATTGTCAATTAAGTAATTTACGAGTTGGCTAGTTTTCGAAAAATCAATATTGCCACGATTATCGAATGGTGTAACCATCGCAGTAGCCACATTCCCGAAATCAATCAATCTTCCCACTCCTTACTAATATTTGTAAAAAGATACTTCAAAAAGTCCGGAACAAACTCATGCATTAGATCAAAGCAGTCTGTTCTTCCCCTTATGATTATCCTCAATAATGAACACTATCATGATGTTTTATGATTATTACTTCCGACTTCGTGATTTTCTCCTGAAAGTTGAAAGGCATCGTGCAATGCATTGACAGCTTTCACCATATCATCCTGTTTAACTAACACCCAAATGGTCGTATGACTATCAGCTGATTGTAAAATTTGAATTCCTAGTTCTGATAACGCTGTTACGATTTTCGCTGTTACTCCAGGAACACCATTTATTGCAGCACCGACAGTAGACACCTTTGCACAATGTCTTGTAATGATTGGATCATAACCTTTGCGTTTTAAGATTTCAATCGCATGATCTGTTAATTCGTCAGGAATTGTGTACACTACTCCATTTGGTGTAATGTTAAAAAAATCAACACTGATTTTTTCATTAGCCATTGCTTGAAACACTTCTGTTTGAAGGTTAAACTCATTTTCTTTAGCAAACACTTTGATTTGTGTAACATTAGAAACATAAGCAATGCCTGTAATAAGTCGTTCTTTCACATCGCAACCTTTATTATTTTTATCTAATGTGGTAACAAGTGTCCCTGGTGAATTGGAATATGTTGAACGGATTCTAATCGGAACTTTAGCTTGCATAGCAATTTCAACAGCACGAGGGTGTATAACCTTTGCTCCTTGGTATGCCATATTACATATCTCATTGTATGTTACTATGTCTAATGGTTTTGCAGAAGAAACGACGCGTGGGTCAGCCGTCATGACACCCTCTACATCTGTGAAAATATCTATCCATTCTGCATGAAGTGCAGCACCGAGAGCTGCTGCAGATGTATCACTGCCACCACGACCAATCGTAGTTACATCTCCATACTTCGTAGCTCCTTGAAATCCAGCTACTACGATAACATCATAATCAGCTAGTAACGAAATGACACGATCACATTTCATATCTGTAATCTTCGCATTCGTGAAGTCATCATTCGTGCGAAAACCTGCTTGTGCACCAGACATTGCAGTTGCTTGAATTCCAAAAGAATTTAACATATTTGAAAAAACCACACTGGAAATTATTTCACCACAAGATAGCAACATATCATGTTCGCGTTTACTTACCTTACTTTTATCTGAACCTAACAAATCAATTAAAGTATCTGTTGCATAAGGGGCGCCTTTTCTACCCATAGCAGAAACAACCACAACAACTTTATAGCCCTCTGATAATGCATGTTCAATATGCTCCCTAGCTAGGTTACGACCCTTTTCGTCTTTTACAGAAGTTCCTCCAAATTTTTGAACGATGATTTTCATTATTACACCTCTTGTAGTTTTCCAACTTCATACAAGATTTAACTCAGCTTATATGAATTTACACTAAATTTAATTTAATTAGACTTTCTGCAATTTGCACAGAATTCCAAGCTGCACCTTTTAGTAAATTATCAGATACTACCCACATGTGAAACCCATGATCACGGTCTAAATCTTTACGTATTCTACCTACAAAAACATCGTTTTTACCTACACAATGAGCAGGCATTGGATAAACCTGTTCTGCTGTATTGTCTTGAACGACTATACCAGGTGCATCCGATAGTACATTAATTACATCTTGCGCTGCAACATTCTGATCCTTAATCTCAAAATATACTGATTCAGAATGCCCTGTTTCTATAGGAAGACGCACGCATGTCGCTGCAACTTCTAAATCTGGTCTATGCATAATCTTTTTTGTTTCATTGATCATTTTCATCTCTTCAAACGTAAAACCATTATCTTGGAATTTATCAATTTGCGGTACCGCATTAAATGCTATTTGATAGTGCTTATCGTCCCCACTTACCGGTAGTACAGCGGGAGTAAATTCTTCATTGTCAATAATTGCTTTTGTTTGATCTTTTAATTCTTTAATTGCAGCTGCACCTGCACCAGATACTGCTTGGTATGTTGAAACTAATACTTTTGTTAGTCCAAATGCTTTTTGAATAGGTTCTAATGCAACGACCATTTGAATGGTCGAACAATTCGGATTAGCAATAATGCCTTGATGGTTTTTAAGATCTTCTTCATTTACTTCAGGAACAATGAGAGGTACATTTTCATCCATTCTGAACGCGCTTGTATTATCAACAACAATCGCACCATGCTTCACCGCTTCTGGTGCAAATCGTTTTGAAATACTACCACCTGCACTAAAAAGAGCTATATCTACACCTTGAAAACTCTCTGGTGTTGCAACTTGCACTTCTACTTCATTCCCATTAAACAACACTTTTTTTCCTGCTGAACGCTCTGAAGAAAGCAAGGTTAGCTTTGCAACTGGGAATTTTCGCTCTTCTAAAGTTTTGATCATTTGTTGTCCAACTGCTCCTGTTGCTCCTAAAACTGCTACATGATATCCTTTAACGTGCTCCATTTTACTGCCCCTTTCGAAAGTAACCAACTAAGGTATCATTCATCATTAATGAGGAATAGTTCATCTGTTCCCCTATTTTATAATAAACAATATTTTATCATATTCACGTATTAAAGAAGAGCAGTTTTTAAATAAAATCCCTCATAATTTTGCACTTCTATTATATTTTATCAAGTTTATTCAAAGTTGGCTATCTTGAAAGCGCTCAATTATTACTGGTTGTAATTGTTGACCTTCCAGTGCTGATAATACGGTATCCTGTAGCTTATCCATATTAGCAACCATAGAGTTTGGTTTCTTTACTGGTGCGTCTTGACCAAAAGGAATAAAGTATATATTTTTCGTAGCCATTAACCTCATTAAATTGACACCATTCAAGCCAAGCGCATCATTTGTTGAAATACCAACAACCACCGGTCTTTGGTTTCTTAATGTTGCCTTTGCAGCCATTAATACTGGGGAATCAGTCATTGCGTTAGCAAATTTGCTCAGTGAATTTCCTGTTAATGGAGCAATTACCATACAATCTAAAGGAATTTTTGGTCCAAGAGGTTCTGCTTTTACAATTGTATTGATTACTTCTTGACCTGTTAGCTCTTCAATTTTTCGTACCCAATCCTCACCTTCTCCAAACCGTGTATCGGTTGTTTGAACAGTGTGAGAAACAACAGGCAATACCTCGGCACCTGTCTTAATTAGTTGCTTAATTTGTGGTACTACCGCATCATAGGTACAATGTGAACCTGTTAATCCGAAACCTATTCTTTTCCCAACTAAAGACATCATTCGTCCACCTTTCTTTGTTGTAAGTCTTCAATTAACAATTGAGACAGTACATTGGCAACAATTTGACCTGCTGTTTTTGGTGCAACGATACCTGGTAAGCCAGGAGCTAAAAACGCTTTAATACCGCGTTTTTCTGCGTAACGAAAATCAGTTCCACCTGGTTTTGTCGCCAGATCAACAATTAATGTATGGGCTGGCATTCTAGAAATCACGCCTGCTGTCACAATAGGGTGAGGAATTGTATTAATACACACATCAATATCACTAACTTCTTTATTTAATAACGATAAATGAAAAGGCTCTATTCCCATTTCATAAATTCTAGCTAAATGTTCTGATCGCCTTGCACCAACCTTCACCATAGCTCCTAATGAATGAAAAGAACGAGCAACACTCATGCCAATCCTACCAAACCCTAATACTGCTACTTTAGAATTATGAATGGTAAAATCGGTATTTTGAATGACCATCATGATCGTACCTTCAACTGTAGGTATTGAGTTATATATCGCCACATCATCTCTTTCCATTATTTGCACGAGTTTTCTATTAGATGTTGTCGTAAGTTGATCCAAATACTCGTTACTTATACCCGTATAAATCGCACAATGCTCTGGTGTTTGTAATAACATTTCTTTTGTTAGTACTACTTTTTCATTTGAAAATATTGTTTCTATTTTTCCTTCATTGTTCGTTCCAGCTATAGGTAATACGATGGCACTTATATCTGCATATTTAAGTTCGTCAATTTGCTCTTTAGTTGCCCCAGTAAAACCATGGTCTAATTGATCAAACCCTATTAATGATAACTTTGCATCTAACTCAGTTAGCTTCCGTATGACCTCAAGTTGACGTGCATCTCCACCTATAACAACGATGTTCATGCCTGTTAGCATTAAATTCACCTTCTTTTGATGATAAATTACGCGCAAAATGTGTAGGATAAATGCCTATATATTCCCGTTCCTTTCACATTTTATGTTATGGGATTTCATTAGGTGAATGATTACAACAAAAAAGACTAACCAAATCCAGTTAATCTTTTGTTATTGCCTCTATTGTGATATTACGTTATTATCACAAGGCTCTTTTTGGAACCTTTATTACGATTGAAGACGTAAATCGAGAATATAAGTGACCGTATTGGTTTTAGAAAAAATTGCTATGAAACTTTAATTGTATACGTACCTATTTTTTTGAACAAAAAACACCAAAAAATTCGAACACAGCCTTCCTAAAATGTAGCTGATGATCTTGAGAGAAGTTGCAGCAAATTATTGTTTCAGTACTAAATCAACCATCTATGTAAAATAGCATAATGCATTAAAGACAACCGATTGATCGCTTGGGTAAAAGATTGTTAGACACACATTCTCACAAATAGAGATACTCAATCAGGTGGAGTATCATTTCCACCTGATCCAAACCTCTAAGATCTAATTTTTAACAGTTCACTCGTTTGTTTCAGTTTCTGGTATGTCTATAATCACCATATCAGATCCAATTTTTTTAATATGCTTCCAAGGAACACGTACTTCAGTACCTTGTTTCCGAAATCCAAACCATTTTAATGTTGGAATAATTAATGCATTTATCTGTCCAGTTTGCTCATTGATCTCCAAGTCAGTTTGGCCTAGCACTCCTAATCTTTCTGCTCTTTTGACATCAACAATTTCCTTGCCACTTAATTCACTTAATCTCATTTTTTATCCTCCTCTCTACTACATTGTAGGGGATAACCATAAAAAAAATGCCTACAAGTTTCTATAGGCATAAAATCGTTTGGACGATCATGTTGAAGATGGCTTATTTGCCTACCGGCAATATACCGTCAGGACTAATGAGAGCTGTTGAGAACTGTTCTGTAAAAAGTTCTCTTGCTAAACGATTGACACTCTCTTCACTAACTGAATCAATATCTAATAGTACTTCATCTAATGACCGATGACGTTTTAACAACAGTTCGTTTTTACCATTTCTACTCATTCGACTATTTGTACTTTCAAGACTTAATGTTAAATTTCCTTTCATTTGTTCCTTATTATTTTTTAACTCTTTTGTACTAATGCCGTCATTTTTTAAGTCTAATAACGTTTCTTGGACTGTTTCAAATAATGTTTCAAGTTGATGTTTTCCAGTTCCGCCATAAATCGTTACCATACCATTATCTTGATAAGAGGAATGATAAGAAAATATAGAATATGCTAATCCTCTTTTCTCTCTAACCTCTTGGAATAAGCGGCTACTCATACTTCCACCTAAGATATTATTTAACACGATAAGGCTATAAATATCCTTATGCCCTACAGGTAACCCATTAAATCCCATACATAGATGAGCCTGTTCTGTTTCTTTTTTGCGTACTAATTTGTCAGTATGGAAAGATGGCGTCGTTAATTCATCAACCGATACTTCCGATTCATATGATCCAAATTGTTGCTCAACATCTTTAATAAAGCTCTCATTAATGTTACCAGCAACTGAAATCACGACATTTTCAGGTGTATATGTATTCTTCATATAATCTCGTAAAGCTTCTCCAGTGAATGTTTCAAGCGTCTCTTCTGTACCCAAAATTGGATAGCCTAATGAATGCTGACCAAAGGTAGCTTTACTTAATAAATCGTGTACAATGTCGTCAGGAGTGTCTTCGTACATTTTAATTTCTTCAAGCACAACATTCTTTTCCTTCTGTAGCTCTTCCTCATCAAAAACAGAATTAAAAAACATGTCCGACAGTATATCCAAAGCGTATGTTGCATGCTCATCAAGTACTTTTGCATAGTAACAAGTATATTCTTTAGACGTGAACGCATTTACTTGTCCACCGATACTATCAAATGATTCTGCAATCTCTTTAGCGGAACGATTAGTTGTTCCTTTAAAGAACATATGCTCTAAAAAATGTGAAATTCCATTATTCTGTTCATTTTCATTACGTGATCCAGTTTTAATCCAAATACCAATTGCAACTGAACGAACAGAAGGTATATTTTCTAACACAATTCTTGCACCATTTTGGCATGTATATTTCTTAATCAACTTCGTTCCTCCTTAGTTACTGCATTATTAACTAAATTCTCACCTATTAATGTACAATAAGGTGTCATTAAGCGAACGTACCTTCAGCGTAAGATTCGTTCTTCACTTAGTAATGTAGTAACATCAACTATTTGTAGTTCTTTTTGCTTAATTGAAAGTATTAATGTTTCAAGTGCTTGGGTTGTTGAAGAAGTTGGATGCATTAAGATCATTGCACCTTTATGTACTTTAGTTATTACGCGGTCTACTATTACATGAGGCTCTGGGCGTTGCCAATCTATTGTGTCAACACTCCACATAATCGTCCCCATATTTAGCTCTGATGCAATTTCTACAACTTCATCTCGAATGCTTCCACTAGGTGGGGCAAACAAAGTTGAGGATTTATTTGTCGTTGCCTGAATGATGTCGTTTGTCTTAACTAATTGATCGCGGATTTCATCCGAACCCATCAATCTTAAATTTGGATGTGAGTACGAATGATTTCCAACCTCAAAACCAGCGTCCACTATCATTTTTGCAAGGTCAGGGTTCTCTTTTACCCAACGACCTTCTAGAAAAAAAGTAGCTTTTACTTTATGTTTATTTAATATTTCTAACATTGATGGGATGTACTCTGTTCCCCAAGCAACATTGATTAGGAAAGCAACCATCGGTTTATCTGGATGTCCTCTATATATTGGCGAAGGAGGTAAATCCGATAAGTGGATGTTAGGCTGAACTTGTTGAAGTACAAGCTTCTTCTCATCAAAATTACCCTCTTTTTTCATATTCTCATAAGAAGCCTCTATATCAACTTGTAAACCATTATACCCAGGTGTTGCTTTCCACACTTTATGAACCTCAGCATTTTGTGCAGGAATCTTATATTGAGGAGCTTTCTCCTTTATTTCTATGTAAAGTGAATCCATTTGCTTTGCTACAGTCATCGTACTATTTTTTAACCCTTTCACGTAGCTTGATGTGAATGGATTTTGGACTGCACCAATAGTAATAATTAATATTGTTATAAAAGCAAGAATCTGCACTGATAACTTTCTCATTAGTTTTCCCCCTTTATACTAAAAAATATGTATAATGAGGACAAGGTAGAACAACTAACAGTGAAGATGCTATTCAAAATGCAGATGATGTGTTGTTAACAAGCTTAACTCTTCTTCCTTCTATAGGATTCTTTAAACATACATTCTAACAAATAAATACGACTACAATTAGATTTTCATGCCATTTTCTCTTTTAAAAACATTAAGATTTACATATAACTTCGTTTTGCTTTGCATGTATGTAAAAAAAGTTGCTAAAAGAAAGCCTTAAGAAAAACTCGGCTTCATTGCCGAGCTGTCTAAGCTATACATAATGGAAAAAATTCTAAAATTTTGCTGCGTACCCACAGCATGTTGCTTTTCGTACTAGAGATATACACCTAAACTCTAACGTTTGTGACACCTTTGCTACTTTTTATAATTTGATGGCTCGAATAAACTCTCACCTTGCTGTCCATTTTTAAAAAAGTACAGCAAAGTTTTCGAAAAGAGTTTAAGATTTTTGTTCTTGTTCCTTTTGCTCTCGTAAAACTGCTTTTCTTGATAAGTTGACTCTTCCTTGCTTATCAATTTCTATTACTTTCACTAAAATTTCATCGCCAATTTTGACAACATCCTCTACTTTGCCAACACGTTCTTCAGCAAGTGCTGATATATGAACAAGTCCATCTTTTCCACTAAATAACTCAACAAAAGCACCAAATTTTTCAATTCTTTTCACTTTACCTAGATAAAGTTGGCCGACTTCAACTTCACGAACGATATCTTCAATAATTTTCTTCGCCTTTTGGTTCATTTCTTCATCCATATGAGAAATAAAGACGGTTCCATCTTGCTCGATATCGATTTTTACCCCGGTCTCTTCAATAATTTTATTAATTTGCTTACCACTTGGGCCAATCACATCTCGTATTTTATCTGGATTAATCGACATAGTTAATATTTTTGGTGCATACTCAGACAGAATTTGGCGTGGCTCGCTAATTGTTGCAAGCATACTATTTAATATTTCTATCCGACCTTTTTTAGCCTGTAGCAATGCTTCTTCTAAAATTTCACGTGACAGACCTTCAATCTTAATATCCATTTGTAAAGCTGTTACGCCTTTTTCAGTACCAGCTACTTTGAAGTCCATGTCACCTAGATGATCTTCCATACCTTGAATATCTGTTAATACTGTATAATGCTCATCCGTTTTTACTAGTCCCATTGCGATACCCGCTACAGGTGCCTTAATTGGTACACCAGCATCCATCATAGCTAATGTACTTGCACATATACTAGCTTGTGACGTTGAACCGTTAGACTCTAACACTTCAGATACGAGTCTAATTGTATAAGGAAACTCTTTCTCAGATGGGATGACTTGTTCAAGTGCACGTTCACCTAAGGCACCATGACCAATTTCACGACGCCCTGGTCCACGCATTGGGCCCGTTTCCCCAACACTAAAAGAAGGAAAGTTATAATGATGCATAAATCTTTTCGACTCTTCAATGCCAAGTCCATCTAAAATTTGTACATCCCCTAAAGCTCCTAATGTACAAATACTCAATGCTTGGGTTTGCCCACGTGTAAATAAACCTGATCCATGAGTTCTTGGTAAAATTCCAATAGTTGATGAAAGAGGTCGTATTTCATCACCTTTACGTCCATCAGGTCTAACCTTCTCTACTGTAATGAGGCGACGAACTTCTTTTTTTACTAATTTAGCTAAAATTTCATTTACTTGCTTTAAAGTGTCTTCACTTGCATCTTGCTCTTCATATTTTTCTATTACAGATGCTTTAACTTGATTGATTGCTTGCTCTCTAGCTTTTTTTTCAAAGACTTGCACTGCCTTATTAATATCTTCCTCTGCAAATGCTCTAATTTCATTCTCAAGAACTTCATCAACTTCATAAAGTGTTACTTCCATTTTGTCTTTTCCAATTTCCTGAACAATTTGTTGTTGGAATGAAATAAGCCTTTTAATCTCTTCATGTCCAAACATAATTGCTTCAAGCATCGTTTCTTCTGGAACTTCTTCTGCACCAGCTTCAACCATGTTTACAGCATCTTGTGTACCAGCGACTACTAAATGAATATCGCTTTCCTCCATTTGTGAAACCGATGGATTAATGATAAACTCACCATCAATTCTACCAACAACAACACCAGCGATAGGACCGCCAAACGGAATATCAGATACTGATAACGCCAACGAAGACCCGAACATAGCTGCTTGCTCAGATGAACAATCTTGATCCACACTCATGACCATACTTACCACTTGGACTTCATTTCTAAATCCATCAGGGAATAATGGGCGAATTGGTCTATCGATTAGTCGACTAGCTAATATCGCCTTTTCACTTGGTCTCCCTTCTCTTTTAATAAAGCCTCCTGGAATTTTCCCAACAGCATATAATCGCTCTTCATAATTGACTGTTAGAGGAAAGAAGTCAACTTTTTTAGGTTCTTTCGAAGCAGTAGCAGTACTAAGAACAACTGTATCTCCATAACGTACCAACACTGCACCATTGGCTTGTTTCGCTAATTGACCTACTTCTACGGTTAGCTTCCTACCGGCCCATTCCGTAGAAAAGATTTGCTTATCTTGTCCCATAATCATGCCCCTCTCTATTGTTTATATCGTTACTTTAGTATGAACTTTATTTTACAAGTTTTATGTATATTTTTTGCTAACAAAAAAGCGGGAATCCTCTCCCGCTTTCTGTTGATTATCGACGTAAGCCAAGTTTATTAATTAGTTCGCGGTAACGTGTAACATCTTTATTACGTAAGTAATTTAATAGGTTACGGCGTTTACCTACCATTTTTAATAGACCTCTACGTGAATGATGATCTTTTTTGTGAACACGTAAATGATCGTTCAAATTATTAATTTCCTCAGTTAGGACAGCAATTTGAACTTCTGGAGAACCAGTATCACTTTCATGAGTCTTGTATTGACCAATTAGTTCATTTTTACGTTCTTGTGTGATAGCCATCCATTTCACCTCCTCAAAATAATCCCCAGTTACCGAGCAAACGTTGGTGAATCGTATTGCCAAGCAACGGTTCTTTTCATAATACGTATAATAGGTTACACCTTTTTATGACAAAAAGCAAGTCTGTTCCTTATTTTTTTCAAAGTACTTGATTGCTTCTTGTTTATCTACTTCAATTTGCTGTACTAAGTCTTCAATGCTTGAAAATTTTTGCTCGTTACGAATTCTGTCATGCCATTCTATTACGACTTGTTCACCGTATATCATTTCATCGAAATGAAAAATATGAACTTCTACAGAAGGGTTCAGGTCTTCTTTCTTATTAAATGTTGGTTTAAAACCTACATTACATACACCCTGATACCACGTTGATTTCACTTTGATTCGAACAGCATAAACTCCTACAGCTGGATATATATGATTCTCTTCTAGTTTGACATTAGCAGTTGGAAAGCCAATCGTTCTTCCTCTTTTATCCCCATCAATCACGATACCAGATACATGATAATTGCGGCCTAAAAAGCTAGGAAGTGATTTCATATTACCGTTCTTTATCATCCTACGTATAGATGTAGAACTGATCTTCTCATTCCCTTCAGTCAATTTATCAACGGTCGTTTGATCGAATTGATTTCTTGAATGAAACGGCAACGTTTCCATCGTACCCTTACCTAATTTACCATAAGTGAAATCAAAGCCAGCAACTACGTGCTTAGCATGCAAATTAATAATATAATCGTCAACGAATTGCTGAGGTAATAAATTTGCAAACTCGCTTGTAAATTTCACAACATACAGCATGTCTACACCCAATTTGGCAATATATTGTTCTTTAGCTGCTTGTGTAGTAATATATTCAACATGTTTTTCTTTACTTGCCAAGACAACCGAAGGATGAGGAAAAAAAGTCATAACTGCGCTTTTCATACCGAGTCGATTAGCAATTTCTTTCGCAGTTGTTATCACTTTTTGATGACCTAAGTGCACTCCGTCAAAAAAGCCTAATGCCAAAACTGTTTCTGGGATTGATTCCTTTTTCATTTGATGAGGATGAGATATATTTATAACTTTCATTTATTGCTCACCTTTTCTTATTCTTACTCGTTTGTTACCTTTTTGTAGAAAGCTCTTTTCAAAAGCTTTGTTGCTATCATTCCTAAATTGATAAAGATGTCGTTTTACGCAACAGTCATCGCTTTAATGAAGAAAAGATCCCACGAAATTTAACTATATCGTGGTTTATTTCTAGGTACTCTTAACAACTAGCTATACGAAGGCAGCCTTGTAGAAATAGGAAATATGATCGCACATTAAAGCTATACCGTAACTAAAACTTTTTTTGGCTTCATCAAATGCATTTTTTCTGGATGTTTTATATATAATGCTAAACAATGATTAAAACGATCCATCATACAAAAAGGCACATTAACATCTATATATGATAGTTCTTCTGCCATAGGCAAAACTGCACCATTCTTCACTTTCTCTGCTACTTTATCATTTATTTGTAATTTCGGCAAATGAGTAAGTGCGCTTTCTAGCGATAATAATTTCTTCTTCATTTCACCATCATTGACCAACTGCTCGATTTCATCAAAAGATAAGCATTGTTGTAGTGAAAAGTTGCCCGACTCTGTTCGAATAAGGTTGGACATATGAGCCGGAAAGCCTAACAGTTCACCAATCATGACTGCTACTGTACGGACGTATGTACCTTTGCTACATGAAATTCTAAATCGAAAAGAAACTGTATCATTAGTAAATAGCTCTCGGTCATCTAATAAAGACAGCTCGTGGATTGTTATCGTCCTTGTAGGCCGCTCTACCTCAATTCCTTGACGAGCATACTCATATAACCTTTTGCCATTTACTTTTACTGCTGAGTACATAGGTGGAGTCTGTTCGATTTGCCCAGTTAACTGGTCAAACACTTGCAAAACTTCTTGACGACTTATCTCTCGATCTACATTTTTTTCTGCTACAATCTCCCCAGAAGCGTCTTCAGTAGTTGTAGAAAAGCCGAGAGTAACCTCGCCTTCATACACTTTATTTTCGGCTGTGAGAAACTCAACAACTTTAGTTGCTTGACCAACACATAGTGGCAAAACACCGGTTACATCCGGGTCCAAAGTGCCTGTATGGCCTATTTTTTTTGTTTTTAACATCTTTCTTAATTTAAATACACAATCATGGGATGTTAATCCCTTTGGTTTATTTAGTAATAGTATACCATTCAAACTTATCACCTCTTAACTTAGACATGCGTTAACATAATGATCACCTTTTGTAAGTGCTGTTACACTTATACTTTCATGTGAAAAAATATGACTGGGATCATACGCTTTACTACCGCAGGGGTATTTTCCACAACAAACAATGGAAGCATTTGATTTGATGACGCTGCTAGCCATAAATGATAATGGTGAAGTGACCTCGAGGAGATGCGCGTTGAAGAAAGTGTCCAAGAACTTTCCTACTTGCAACCAAAAAGAAAATTACACGGTAACGATCTCTTTATTACTACTTTCGTCTACTTGGTAGCTTGATTTAATATATTTTTGCTATTGATTAGAGCAGAAAAAATGTCACGAACAATAATTATTTTCGTGTTTAGCTCTTACAATTAATGCGAAACTAGCCTAAATCATAGTCACTTTAAAAAAAGGATAGACTGTTCGCCTATCCTCATTCATTATCTTGCTTTTCATTTTTTTCGTCTTTGTTAATATCATGCAATATAGATTCTATTCGATACCCATAGTCAATTGACTCGTCAAACTCGAATAAAAGTTCTGGTGTTTTGCGTAGTCTAATACGCGAACCTATTTCTGAACGAATGAAGCCCTTCGCTTTCTCTAACCCCAACAACGTATTCTGTTTCTCTTCGTCATTACCAAGAACAGATATATAAACTTTTGCTTGTTGTAAATCGCCTGTTACACGTACATCTGTGACAGTTACGAATCCAATACGCGGGTCCTTCATTTTTTGACCGATAATCTGGCCTAGCTCTTTTTTCATTTGTTCAGCTATTCTAGTTGATCTATGACTCATGATAATCACCTCTTTTTCAAAACCACTCATACGTTGTAATCGTTCTTTCGATTTCAGGAAATGAATCAAGCAATTTTAAAGCATGTTGAAGTTCAATTTCACTCGTTTTTTTGTTGTTCGATACAGTTACAATGGCGATCTTTGTCCGTTGCCAAACGTCATGAAAATCGATTTCAGATACGGACACATTAAATTGTTGCTTTTGTCGAGTTAAGATACGTTGTAATACCGATCGTTTTTCTTTGAGTGAAGATGCATCATAAATGATGCATTCACATTCAACATAACCAATCATTATTTACTTACTTCTTCCATCACATATGCTTCGATGATGTCGCCATCCTTAATATCGTTGAACTTTTCAATCGTAATACCACATTCGTAACCTTGTGATACTTCTTTCACATCATCTTTAAATCGTTTGAGTGTGTCAATTTCACCTTCAAAAATGACAATGCCATCTCTAATAAGGCGAATCCCACTATCTCTTGTCACCTTACCGTCTGTTACATAACAACCTGCAATTGTTCCTACTCTTGAAACTTTAAATGTTTGACGAACTTCGACCTGACCAACCACTTTTTCTTCAAATTCAGGGTCAAGTAATCCTTTCATCGCAGCTTCAATTTCTTCAATTACTTTATAAATAATTCTGTGTAAACGGATATCTACATCTTCAGCTTCAGCAGTTCTTTTCGCATTAACATCAGGTCTAACGTTAAAACCAATAACAATTGCACTTGAAGCCGATGCAAGAATAATGTCCGACTCAGATATAGCCCCAACACCTGTATGAATAATTTTAATTTTCACGCCTTCAACATCTATTTTTTGCAATGCTGCAGCTAATGCTTCTACAGAGCCTTGAACGTCTGCTTTGACAATTATATTAAGGTCTTTCATTTCGCCTTGTTTAATTTGTTCGAACAAGTCGTCCAACGTAACTTTAGTTTTTTCACTTCTCTGCTCAAGCATTTGTTTCTGTAAACGCGCTTCTCCTACTTGTCGTGCAGTTTTTTCATCTTTAAATACCATGAATTGATCTCCAGCCTGTGGAACTTCATTTAAACCTGTAAGTTCAATTGGGGTTGAAGGCTCTGCTAGTTTTACTCGGCGACCGAGATCATTGACCATTGCTCTCACACGTCCGAACGTATTACCAACAACAATAGGGTCTCCTACATTTAGCGTTCCATTCTGAACGAGCAAAGTAGCAACGGATCCTCTACCTTTATCTAATTGGGCCTCTATCACTGTTCCAACTGCTTTTCTCGAAGGGTTGGCTTTTAGTTCTTCGACTTCAGAAACTAACTGAATCATTTCTAACAAATTGTCTATCCCTTCACCTGTAATCGCAGACAATTGAACAAAAATAGTGTCCCCGCCCCAATCTTCAGCGACTAAGCCGTGTTCTGTTAGCTCTTGCATGACACGTTCAGGGTTTGCTGATGGCTTATCCATTTTATTAACAGCAACAATGATTGGTACTTCTGCAGCTTTTGCATGGTTAATTGCTTCAACTGTTTGTGGCATAACACCATCATCAGCTGCAACAACTAAAATCGTAATATCTGTAATTTTGGCTCCACGTGCACGCATTGTTGTAAATGCAGCATGTCCTGGTGTATCAAGGAAAGTGATTTTCTTATCATTTGCAACAATTTGGTATGCACCGATATGCTGTGTAATCCCACCAGCTTCTTTTTGTGTAACTTTAGAATTTCGTATTGAATCTAACAAAGTTGTTTTACCGTGGTCAACATGTCCCATAATTGTTACAACTGGAGGACGCTCGCTCAAGTCAGCTTCTGAATCTTCCATTTCATATTTTTCAAACTCTGTCACATCAAATACGATTTCTTCTTCGACCTCAACACCATATTCATTAGCAACTAACTCAATTGCATCCTTGTCAAGATCTTGATTGATTGTTGCCATTACTCCTAAAAGCAATAACTTTTTAATGATTTCAGAAGGCTCTTTGTTTAATTTATTAGCAAGTTCGCCAACAGTTAAAGACCCTGTAAAAGTAATTTTTGATGGTAGTTCCTTTACCACTTTTTTTGCTGGCTGATGAGACTGTTGGTGATGTTTATTTTTGTTGTTGTTATTTTTTTTATTGTTTTTGTTCTTTTTATTTTTATTTGTTACTTTCTGACCCTGATGTTGGACTTGCAAATTTTGTTTTTTCCCTTCTCGTTGATTATTAGCCTTGTTTACAGGTGCTGAATTATTAGTGTTTACTTTTGGCTGCTCCTGTTTTGGCTTTTGTTCATTCATTTTCGGTGCTTCGTTTTGCTTTGAGCTATTATAGCTATTGTCTAGCTTATCAATCATGTTTTGATCGATCATAGCCATATGGTTGGACACTACAATATTTAAAGACTTAAGTTTATTAATTACCTCTTTACTAGATATGTTTTGTTTTTTTGCATATTCATAAACTCTCATTTTTCCCATATGGTCACCCCCAATTAGATTTCGAGCAATGAAATCAACTTTCGAGCAAATCCTTCATCAGTGACAGCGATGACGACACGTGCCTCTTTACCAATCGCTTGCCCAAGTGTGTATCTGTCATTAACAATGCGCAATGGTACACCATAATAATTACATTTGTCACTTATCTTTTTCATAGTATTAGGAGAGGCATCATCAGACAATAATATTACTTTTGCTCGATTATTACGAATTTCTTTCAGAACAAGTTCTTCTCCTGAAACAATTTTTCGCGCTCGATTCGCTAACCCTAACAAAGACATCCATTTATTCATGTGATGACTGTTTCTCCTTCTCGACAAGCTCTATTAACTGTTCATAAATAGCGTCTTCAATTTGTGCATTCAAATGTTTTGATAATTGATTATTTTTTCTTGCAAGAAGAATAATGTCCTTATCTTTCGTTAAGTAGGCACCACGACCGGCTTTTTTACCAGTTGGGTCGATAGATACTTCGCCTTCTTTGGATCGGACAATACGTATTAATTCTTTTTTTGGCTTCATTTCACCGCTAGCCACGCATTTTCTCATTGGTATTTTCTTTTGTTTCATTTTTGCACCTACCTCACTCGATTTTTCCTTATAAATCGAATGTCTCGTCATCAGGAAGCTTATCAAACAGTGGTGCATCATCAACTGGATATATTCCAAGCTGTTCCGCTTCTGATTGACTCTTAATATCTATTTTCCACCCTGTTAGCTTTGCTGCTAAGCGAGCATTTTGACCCCGTTTTCCGATTGCTAAAGATAGTTGATAATCAGGAACGATTACTGTCGTTGCCTTTTCTTCTTCGTTAACGATAACCTCCAATACCTTTGAAGGACTTAATGCATTTGCTACAAAATCAATGGTATCTTCCGACCAACGGACGATGTCAATTTTTTCACCCTTTAATTCATCTACAATCGCCTGTACCCGTTGCCCTTTAGGACCAACACATGCTCCAACAGGATCAACCTCAGGATTATCACAATGTACTGATATTTTTGAACGGTCGCCAGCTTCCCTTGAAACTGATTTAATTTCAACGGTCCCATCGTAAATTTCTGGTACTTCAAGCTCAAAAAGACGTTTTAACAGACCTGGGTGTGTTCTAGAAACAAAAATTTGTGGACCCTTTGTTGTCTTTTCAACTTTTGTAACATATACTTTGATTCGGTCATGAGGCTGAAATCTTTCATTTGGCATCTGTTCATTGACCGGTAACAACGCTTCAATTTTTCCTAATCCGACGTAAATAAACTTAGGATCAAGGCGCTGTACAATACCAGTCATGATGTCATCTTCTCGATCAATGAATTCAGTATAAATGACACCGCGCTCCGCTTCGCGAACACGTTGAGTTACGACTTGTTTTGCTGTTTGAGCTGCAATTCTTCCGAAATCTTTTGGTGTCACTTCTAATTCTACTACGTCACCGATTTGATAGTTCTGATTGATTTGTCTAGACTCTTCAACTGAAATTTCAAGTCTAGGATCGAACACTTCCTCAACGACATCTTTGCGCGCAAATACTTTCATAGATCCAACAGCTAAATTTAGGTCTACACGCACGTTTTGAGCTTGGTTAAAATTCCTTTTGTACGCGGATATTAGAGCAGCTTCAATCGCATCAATGATTATATCCTTACTAACTCCCTTTTCCTTTTCCAGCTGTGTCAAGGCATCTAAAAGTTCACTACCCATTTACTAATAATCCCCCTCACAATGAAAACTTTCTACAACTTAAGTATCCTTTTTCATTAAATTCTATTTTAGTGGAATGCTATTGCAAGTCTAGCACTGGCAACTTTATCATAAGGTATTTCAAGAACTCTTGTTCTCGTTTTAACCTTCATTGATATTGTAACAACTGTACCGTTAAAACCAGTCAACTCGCCTTCAAACTCTTTTGCTCCATCTACTGGTTCATAGGTTTTAATATATACATTTTTACCTATTGAATTAACGAAATCCTTTTCTTTTTTCAGTGGTCTTTCGGCACCTGGAGATGATACTTCTAGAAAATAATTATGTTGAATCGGATCAATTTCATCTAATTGTTCTCCAAGTTTTTCACTAACGATACCGCATTCTTCTATATCAATTCCGTTTTCTGAATCAATAAAAACTCTAAGGAACCAGTTTTGTCCTTCTTTCACATATTCAATATCCACTAATTCTAACTGCATTTCTGATAAAATAGGTATCACTAATTCTTCAACAATTTGTGTTACCTTCTTACTCATTTTCTTCCTCCTAACTTGAGAACCAAAGCCTTAGCTTAAAATAAAGAAAATTCATGTAGCTTGATCAGTCCATACAAGCACTTTAAACTTTTCATTTCATTAAGATACGTAATGCTTGAGATAGGTACCACTTGTGCTACACATATAGATGACAAGCATATGTCAAGATAAGCCAGCTAGATGATTGATCTTTCATCTTTACTATGGCATGACTTATGACCAAAGCTGATGATCATTTACCTAAGTACAAGTCGACAGCTATTAGGCTGTTTACTCAATGTTTGTTGATTTGCTCAAAAAATTAGCTCTTAACATCTTGTCTTCGTATGGAAACGATGACAGTAGATAATGCCTCTTACAGCTATTTTATTTTATTGAGCCTATTGCAACAAAGTATACGAAAATAGCCTACACTTAACGTGACACTACAAAAAATTCCCATTTACTACAAACGAAAGAGTGGGTTTCCCCACTCTTTTCTTTGCCGTTTATGATAGTATCTCCATAAAAACTATATCATAATCACCATATTAATGCAAATACTTTAGAAAAGCGGAAGTGCATCGGTCATCCCCGACAAGCGCTGGAGACATATCGCTTGAAGGCGCTTTTTGCCTTCAATTAATATGGCGAAGCGACCTCGAGGGGATAGGCATTGCAGCTAGACAATAGAAGAAAAGCGGAAGGCACTCGCTTAACGGCGACAAGCGCTGGAAGCACAACACATGAAGGTGCTTTTTACCTTCGAGTGTTGGGGTGAAGCGACTCTCAATCCTATTTAAAACCACACACACCCTATGGACAACGGAAGGTTGTCTTAATCCTCATTCCCCTAAACTCGCTGGAGTAGCGACATGCACTTGATGAAATGAGGACTGTAGCATGAAAAATTGATAAACTTAAGTCCTCTCTCGCCTTTTCGCATTTGGTCATAAAACAACAAACTTTACGAAAAGAGCCTTTTAAAATAGTGATAATTGATTTTTATCAGGTAAGGATTCTAAACAGCCATGGTTGTCTAAGTACTCAAGAATTGTTTTAGAAATCTTACCACGTTTTTGTAAATCCTCTTTTGAGAGGAATTCACCTTCTTTTCGTGACTTCACAATATTAATAGCAGCGTTAGTTCCCAAACCAGGTATAGAATTAAATGGTGGAATGAGCGTATTTCCGTCGATGATAAATTCATTCGCACTTGATTTGTATAAGTCTACCTTCTTGAAGGAAAAACCACGTTCACACATTTCCATAGATATTTCTAATACAGTGAGTAAATTTTTCTCCTTTGTACTAGCTTCTAAACCTTTATCATTTATCTCTTCAATTTTGGCTCGAATTGCATTCGATCCTCTCACCATTGCTTCTATATCAAAGTCTTCGGCGCGTACAGTAAAATATGCTGCATAGTATAGTAGAGGATGGTGAACTTTAAAGTAAGCTATTCTAACAGCCATTAATACATACGCAGTTGCATGGGCTTTTGGGAACATGTATTTTATCTTAAGACAAGAATCGATATACCAATCAGGCACGTCATTCTTTTTCATTTCTTGCATGAATTCATCTGTTAACCCTTTCCCTTTACGAACAGACTCCATTATTTTAAATGCAAGTGAAGGTTCCAGTCCCTTGTATATTAAGTAGACCATAATATCATCTCGACAACCGATCACTTCACTCAATGTACAAATCTTATTATGGATTAACTCTTGTGCATTACCAAGCCATACATCTGTCCCATGTGAAAGACCAGATATTTGCACGAGCTCAGAAAAGGTTGTTGGCTTCGTATCTTCTAGCATTTGCCTAACAAATCTTGTTCCAAACTCAGGAATACCGAGTGTTCCTGTTTTACACATAATCTGTTCCTCAGTGACACCTAATGTCTCTGTTCCACTAAATATTTTCATTACCTCTGGATCATCTGTAGGTATCGTCTTAGGGTCAATTCCACTTAAATCTTGTAGCATCCGAATGACTGTTGGATCATCATGACCGAGTATATCTAACTTTAATAGATTGTCATGGATTGAGTGGAAATCAAAATGAGTCGTTTTCCACTCAGAGCTTGAATCATCAGCAGGATATTGAATTGGTGAAAAGTCATAAATATCCATATAATCTGGGACAACAATAATACCACCTGGATGTTGTCCAGTAGTACGCTTCACCCCTGTGCACCCAGATACTAATCGATCAATCTCCGCTCCCCTTACATGCAAATTGTGATCATTCGTATATCCTCTTACGAAGCCATATGCAGTTTTTTCTGCAACAGTACCGATTGTACCAGCACGGTATACATTATCTTCTCCAAATAAAACTTTCGTATAATCATGAGCAATTGGCTGGTATTCACCTGAAAAATTCAAATCTATATCAGGTACTTTATCCCCTTTGAATCCTAAAAACGTTTCAAAAGGAATATCGTGCCCGTCTTTATTATAGTTAGCGCCACACTGAGGACAATCTTTGTCAGGTAAATCATAACCTGAACCAACTGATCCATCATTAAAAAATTCCGAGTGTTTACATTCTGGACAAACATAATGAGGAGGTAAAGGGTTTACCTCAGTTATTTCAGTCATTGTTGCTACAAAGGAAGATCCAACGGATCCACGAGAGCCGACAAGATAGCCATCATCTAATGACTTTTTCACTAATTTATGAGAGATTAAATAAATAACTGCAAAACCATGACCAATGATGCTTTTTAATTCTTTCTCCAGTCGTTTTTCCACAATTTCTGGTAACTCATTGCCATAAATATCACGGGCTTGATTATAACTCATTGCCCTGACTTCTTCATCAGCCCCATCAATTTTTGGTGTATACAAATCATCTCTAATAGGTTTTATTTCATCAATTTGATCAGCAATGCTTACCGTGTTTGTAACAACAATCTCTTTAGCCCGTTCTTTACCTAGGAATGCCATTGCTTCTAGCATATCATCAGTAGTTCTAAAATGTGCATCAGGTAGTTTGTGTCGATTTAACGGGTTAGCACCACCTTGAGAACCGATTAGAATTCTCCGATAAATCTTATCTTCTGGATCCAGATGGTGGACATTGCCTGTAGCAACAGTAGGAATGGCTAATTTCTCACTTAAATCAACGATTTTTGTAATAATATCTTTTATTGCATCTTCATTTCTAACGAGTTCAAGCTCAATTAAATGCTTATATAAATCAGGTGGAAAAACTTCTAAGTAATCATAAAACTGTGCTATGCTCTCGACCTCATCTGGAGATTTTTGCATCATTCCTTCAAAAACTTCTCCTCGATCGCAAGCAGAACCGACGATGATTCCTTCACGGTATTTTTGCAATAGTGACCTAGGAACGCGCGGTACACGGAAAAAATATTGCAGATGGGAAAGTGATACGATCTTAAAAAGATTTTTAAGTCCAACATCATTTTGTGCTATTATCGTCGCATGAAATGGACGCGATCGTTTATATGAATCATTCCTAGCCATCTTATGATTAAGCTCATTATGATTTTCTATATCTTTATCATGAGCATCTTTTAACAATTTTGCTAAAAGGTATCCAGTGGCTTCAGCATCGTAAATAGCACGGTGATGTTGCGTAAGTTCTATGTCAAACTTTTTACATAACGTATTCAACCGATGGTTTTTTAGTTCTGGATATAATGCACGTGCTAATTCTAGAGTGTCTATTACCGGGTTTTTGGCTTTATCATAGTCAACTTTTTTATATCCTACATTTAAAAAACCCATATCAAAGCTTGCGTTGTGAGCAACTAAAATATCATCTTCAACCCAATCATGAAATTGCTTTATGACAACATCAATGTCAGGTGCGTCTTTAACCATATCATCAGTAATCCCTGTCAATTCAATCGTAGTTGCTGATAATGGATGGTGTGGATTGGCAAATGCTTCAAAGCGATCAATGATTTCCCCATCCTTCATCTTAACGGCTGCCAGCTCTATAATTGTATCGTAAACAGCAGACAAGCCCGTTGTTTCTACGTCAAATACAACATAAGTGTCATCTGATAGTAGTCTATTCTGTTCATTGTATGCTATAGGAACCCCGTCATCTACCAAGTTCACTTCTAAGCCATATAGTATTTTCACTCCATGCTTTTTACCTGCAGAGAAAGCCTCTGGGAAAGACTGTGCGACTGCATGATCAGTAACTGCTATTGCCTTATGACCCCATTTTTTTGCTTGCTCAACTAATTTAGTAACAGAAGTTACGGCATCCATTTGACTCATCGGCGTATGCAGGTGTAGTTCCACACGTTTCTCATTAGCTGGTTCGTTATCAAGTCGTACTTGACCCTTGATTTCATTAATATCATTCGCAATCATGACTAAATCACGGACAAAAGTGTCGTTTTGAACGCTACCTCTAACTCGAACCCACATGCCTTTTTGGACCGCTTGTAAAAGAGATACATCCTCTTTATCTCGAGAAAACATTTTCACTAAAATAGAGCTCGTATAATCGGTTACTTTAAATGTTAACAATGTTCGACCACTGCGGAGCTCTTTCGTTTCAGCATGAAAAATATATCCCTGAATGGCTATTCTCCGCTCTTCGTCTTCTATTTGTTCAATTCTGCGAATATCCTCATCGTCTTTAATCGTATAACCGATTGTTAGCGGTCCTTTTCTTTCTACATTATCAGTATTTTGATCCTCTTTCTTTTGCATTTCTGCAATGGCTGTCATAACTTTTTGTTGATCTTCTTGTTGCTTTTGTTCAACAAATTTTTCATATTCTTTTTCCGAGTAGTTCACTTCTGTTTCTAGCTGTAGGTATGGGAACCCAAATTGTTGATACACTTCCCCAATATCTTTAGCAAATTTTCTCTTTAAAGCAACAGCTTCGGTATCATTTCGAACTTTGACAATTGCATTAATTCCATTCAAGTGAGGAGTTTGCTCATGTAGCAGGTTCAGTAAGGGTGATTGAATACCTTCAAACTCAAGTAAGCAAACAGTCCAATAAGCCTGAAAGTCCTCTTCTGTAAACTGCTTGTCCTTCGCTAATATTGAAAAAGTTACATTTGCTATATGAGCAAAGGATTTTTGCAAGGCTAGGCTAAATGACTTATAGATGTCTATCGGTAGGATGGATGCTACTTGAAATAGAAAATGCCAAGACTTCTTTTCTTTATCGATAATAAGCTTTATTATTCCTGCTTGATGAAAATGCTTAACAAATACATCGTCTGTAAAATTAATCTGTTGGAGCAGGAGTTGAAACCGTTCTTTTTGCTCTTGTGATAATTGTTCCATTCTATCCCCCTCCTATCTACCATATAGAAAACTCGGCACAAGCCGAGTTTTCTATATATTATTTTGCTATGTTTTTTTTAATCGTATTTATCAGGTCAGTCTTATGAACTTCAATCGTTTCTCCAGAATTCCTAAACTTCACTTCAACGATTTCCTCAGCAGCTTTCTTACCAATTGTTATACGAACAGGCAGGCCTATTAAATCTGAATCTGAAAACTTCACTCCAGGACGTTCTTGTCGATTATCAAATAGGACGTCGATGCCAGTTTCTTGGAGAGCCCCATATAATTCTTCAGCTAATTGTCGTTGTTCATCATTTTTTATGTTTACTGGAATAAGATGAACATCATAAGGTGAAAGGACAGATGGCCAAACTAAACCATTATCATCATGAAATTGCTCAGCAACAGAAGCGAGGATTCTTGATACTCCGATACCGTAACAACCCATAATCATCGGTTGATTTCTACCATTTTCATCTAAATACATACCATCCATCGCTTCACTATATCTCGTGCCTAATTTAAATATATGACCAACTTCGATGCCCTTTGCAAAGACAATTGTACCATTACCATCTGGGGAAGGGTCACCCTCTTGAATAAAGCGTAAATCTTCATATGCTGATACGGAAAAATCACGATCAGGGTTTACCCCTGTATAATGGTAGTTCTCAACATTCGCGCCACAAACTCCATTTACAATCGCTTTTACAGCATGGTCTGCAATAATTTCTATATCATCTTGTACTTGAATAGGACCTAACGACCCAACAGTACAATTCATCATTTGTTTTGTTTCTTCAGCAGATGCTAATTCAACGCTTGATGCATTGTACAGGTTTTTCACTTTAATATCATTTACTTCATGATCACCACGAACTAAAACCAGTACAAACTTATCATCAGCTTTGAATAATAGAGATTTAATACATTTATGCTCATCAACTTGTAAATGATGAGCAACCTCTTGTATCGATTTTTTATCGATGGTCTCTACCTTTTGTAGGTCTGCGGCAGCTTCATCACTCTTAACGTATGTAGCAACTACAGGTGCCATCTCAATATTTGCAGCATAATCAGAGCTATCGGAGTATGCAATAGTATCCTCTCCTACATCTGATAACACCATAAACTCATGCGTATCTTTACCACCCATTGCACCAGAGTCAGCAATAACAGCCCTGTAATCTAAGCCACACCTTCTGAAGATGTTTCCATATGCTTCATACATCTTGTCATACACTTCATCTAATGACTCTTGCGAAGAATGAAAGGAATATGCATCTTTCATAATAAACTCTCTACCACGCAACAATCCGAAGCGCGGCCTTTTTTCATCACGGAATTTAGTTTGAATTTGATATAGAGTAAGTGGGAGTCGCTTATAACTCTTTACTTCATCTCTTAATAGATTCGTAATTACTTCTTCATGGGTTGGCCCTAAAGCAAAATCTCGGTTGTGACGATCTTTTAGTCTTACTAGTTCAGGGCCATATGAGTACCAGCGTCCAGACTCTTGCCACAGCTCTGCTTGTTGAAGTGCTGGCATTAATAACTCAACTGCGCCTATGCGGTCGAGTTCTTCACGAACGATTGTCTCAATTTTGTGTAACACTCGCTTGCCCAATGGAAGAAAACTATAAACACCACTGGCATTTGAACGTATAAAGCCTGCTCTTAGCAAGAGCTGATGGCTTTTCACTTCAGCATCAGCAGGCACTTCCCGCAATGTTGGAATAAATGTTTGACTTTGCTTCATTTCAATTTACACCTCTTATTTCTTAACGGACTTTTAAAAGCTTAAAACTTACTGAAAGACTCTTCTTTTTGATATCTCTACTAAATTAGAACAACGAGAAGAGATAATACAGAACAGCTTATAGGAAGAACCTTTGGATGTCGTTCCATGTCACTACTAACATTAATAACATTAATAAAGCAAAACCAATAAAGTGGACCATACCTTCCTTTTGACGATCAATTGGTTTTCCTCTAACAGCCTCAATGGCAAAAAACATTAATCGACCTCCATCTAAGGCCGGTAATGGTAGTAAATTCATAATACCTAAGTTAATGCTCAATAAAGCTGCCCATCTCATTAAATATAACACACCAGATTGAGCTACTTCCTCTGTTGTTTTGTAGATGCCAACTGGGCCTGATAGCATATCAAATGAAAATTGACCAGTTATTAATTTCCCAAGTAAAATGATGATCTCTTTTGTCCAAACAAAAGTTTCTTCAGCTCCAAATGCAATTGAACCGAGTATCGATTGATTCACCGAAGGGTATACACCAATTTGTCCAATTTTCACCCCTTGAACCTCATTTAACTTCGGAGTAACAGCAATTGTTTCTGATTGTCCATCACGTTCAATTGTGAATAACAGCTGCTTTTCAGGGTTATTTTGAATCATTTGAACGACTTCATCCCAAGAAGATAATTGTTTGTTATTAATTGCTAATACAATATCACCTTCCTGTAACCCAGATTCCACTGCAGCACCACCTTCGATGACCTCCCCTAATTGTGGATCATCAGACGGGTAGCCTTGAATGAAAGCAATGACCATAAAAAGAACGGCAGCTAAGACGAAATTCATAAGTGGACCTGCAAAAATAGCTAGTGTTCGTTGCCACAACGTCTTCGAACTAAATTGTCTAGAATATGGGGCGATTTGGATGTGTTGTTCATCCTGAATAAAATGTGCCGTTTCACTCACTTCAAAACGTACAAGTTTTTCATCATTATCTTCTTCATAGCCTGTTATATACAGATCGTGCTCTAAATCAGAAAATTCTACTTCAACGATTCTTGCATCAGGGTATTTGTCCTTATTGTTTAGAACGATGTTTGTTACTTTTCCTTGTTGATCAAACAACAGACCGATGCTATGCCCTGGTTTGATTTCTATCATTTCAGGGTCTTCACCAGCCATTCTTACAAAACCACCGATAGGAAGAAGCCTAATCGTATAAAGCGTTTCTTTCTTTTTGAAAGTAAACACTTTCGGTCCAAATCCAATCGCAAATTCTCTACATAAAATTCCAGCTCGTTTTGCAAAAACTAGATGACCTAATTCATGAACAAAAACTAACGCTCCAAAAATAATTACAAAAGCAATTACCGTATTTAGCGTATCCACATATCCAACCACCTTTAATTTATTAGTGTTTTTATGTACTTACGAGTGTCCGAATCTACTGTGCGTATACACTCTAAATTAGGGTTTTTAATTGTACGGTGTTGCTCAAGTGATCTTTCAATAAGTTCTTCAATTTGAAGGAAGGTAATTTCCTTTCTAAGAAAGGCAGCAACAGCTTCTTCATTTGCAGCATTTAACACTGTGGGCATTGTTCCCCCTTCTACTCCTGCCTCGTAGGCAAAACGTAAACACTGGTATCGATTAACGTCTGCTTTCATAAAATGCAGAGCTCCAATCTCCACAAGATCCAATCTCTTTGTATTGTTAAACACAAGCCTATCAGGGTATGATAGCGCATATTGAATAGGAACACGCATATCAGGATTTCCTAATTGGGCAATAATGCTACTGTCATGAAATTGGACCATTGAGTGTATAATGCTCTCTTTATGGAGGACGACATCAATATGTGTATAAGGAATTTGAAAAAGCCAGTGCGCTTCGATAACTTCAAGACCTTTATTCATCATCGTTGCAGAGTCTATCGTTATTTTTGCTCCCATCGACCAGTTAGGGTGATTTAATGCTTGCTCAACAGTAACATGCTGTAGTTCATTTCTCTTTTTATCACGAAAGCTTCCACCAGAAGCGGTTAAAATGAGCTTCTCAATCGTTTTTTCTTGTTCTCCCTGTAAACATTGAAAAATAGCAGAATGTTCACTGTCAACTGGTAGAATTGAAACTCCGTTATTTCTTGCCATTTCCATAACGATATGTCCTGCTGTTACAAGCGTTTCTTTGTTGGCAAGAGCAATTGTTTTTTTGGCTTTAATAGCTTCAATCGTTGGTATAAGACCTACACTTCCAACCACTGCATTGACGACTATCGATGCTTGCTCATGGGTTGCGGCATGAACTAAACCATCCTCACCATAAACAAACCTTATATCATTAGTAAATTCACTCTTTAATCGATCAGCATCTTCTTTATATTTAACAGATACGAGCTTAGGTGAAAATTCATGAATGATTTTCCTCGCTTCTGGTATATTCTGTCCTACAGAAATTGCTACAAGGCTAAAATGGTCTTGGTGTAGCTTAATAATATCTAGCGTCTGCTTCCCTATAGAGCCAGTAGCCCCTAATAAACTAATGTGCTTCAAACGATACACTCCCCATATCCATTCAAAATTGACAAACGTCTTTTTTTCTGTTAAATCCTATCCATGCCATACACTAATGCGCTACAACTTGATTAAAAAATATAATATCGGTAAAACGAAAATCAAGCTATCAAAACGGTCTAATATTCCCCCATGCCCAGGTAAAATACGTCCAGAATCCTTTACCGCATAATGACGTTTAAACGCTGATTCGACTAAATCGCCTATTTGTCCAAAAATAGATAAAACGATAGCAATGCCTAAAATACTAATCATTGTAAAATCATCAATAGGAGCAAACAGTTTAAACAAAACCGCAGCAATAAGTGCACAAGCAATACCACCTATTGATCCTTCTATTGTTTTATTTGGACTAATTTCAGGCCAAAGCTTATGCTTGCCAAATTTGCGACCGACAAAGTATGCACCAGAATCTGTTGAGAAAATAACTGCAAATGCAAAGAATATATAAGTTAAACCAACTTGTCTCGTTTCTATAAAATAATAAAATCCAATTCCAACATATAATGTAGCAACTATGATAAATCCAACATCATCAAAAGAAAACTTGTTATTTGTCAACACAGTATACGATAAAAAAAGTAAAACAGCGAATAATAAAAACTCAACTTTCATAAATGGAATTCTGTCTAGTAACAGGGGGTGATCTGGTACGAGTATTACCCATAACATAAGTATGCTAATTACCCCTGGAAATGACAAAATTGAGATGCGTTTCATACGTAAAAGTTCATATAGCCCTATCGTAGCTATTAAATACATCACCGCAATAAATGGAAGGCCACCATAAATGACGATAGGCAAAAAAACTGCTAGCGCAATAGTAGCTGTTATAATTCTTTGCTTCATATTTATATCATCCTTTACACGCCGCCAAAGCGTCGAGCTCTTTTTTGAAACTCGTCAATCGCCTCTAGAAAATGTTGCTCTGAGAAATCCGGCCATAACGTTTCAGTAAACCAAAACTCTGCATACGATAGCTGCCAAAGCATGAAGTTACTTAGACGAACAACACCGCTCGTTCTAATTAATAGGTCTGGATCTGATAATTCTTGCGTCATTAAATAAGTTGAAAATATATCCTCTGTGACCTCTTCTTCTTTTAATATACCTGATTTTTGGTCTGCTATAATCGAATTTACCGCTTGAACAATTTCATTGCGGCTGCCATAATTTAATGCAAAATTTAAAATCATTCCATCATTATCGCTTGTTTTGTTAATAGCATTTTGCACAGCACGGAAAGTGTGTTCTGGTAAGCTATCTTTCATCCCCATTACTCGAACTTGTACATTTTCCTTAATTAATTCAGGTAAGAAAGTTTGGAGAAATTCTTCTGGTAGCTTCATTAAGTAATCAACTTCACTTTTTGGTCGCTTCCAATTTTCTGTTGAAAATGCATATAACGTTAGTACTTTTACACCTAGAGAATTTGCTAGCTTCGTTATCTTTCGGACAACCTTCGTTCCTTCATGGTGTCCTGCAATGCGTGGTAATGCTCTTTTTTGTGCCCACCTTCCATTGCCATCCATAATAATTGCAATATGCTCAGGTATTGGATTCTTTTTAATCGTATCTATTGTATATACTTGCTCTGAAGAATTTGGTTTACGATTCTTCCAAAAGTTTAATTTATGTAGCATACAGGTTTCCTCCGTCACCCTTAACAATCTATATTGTCTCTAGTTTAACAAAAAAACCCCCTGTTTAAAATAGAGGGTACTTTACATATTGTACAACGATTATGCTTATACTTCCATAATTTCTGCTTCTTTTTCTTTAGCAACCTGATCAATTTTTTTAATATGATCATCCGTTATTTTTTGAATATCCTCGGTTAGTCCGCGAAGCTCATCCTCAGTGATTTCACTATTTTTTTCAAGCTTTTTTAATTCGTCATTTCCATCACGACGTACATTACGCACTGCCACTTTTGCTTCTTCACCGTATTTTCTTACTACTTTTGTTAATTCTCTACGGCGCTCTTCAGTTAATGCTGGTATCGTAATTCGAATAATTGAACCATCATTAGATGGTGTTAATCCGAGGTCAGCCTTTAAGATTGCTTTTTCGATATCACCTAAAGATGATTTATCATAAGGTTGAATAGTTAACATACGTGCTTCAGGTACAGTAACTGTTGCTAGTTGATTTACCGGAGTTGGTGCACCATAATAATCTACTGTCACTTTATCTAATAATGAAGGGTTTGCACGACCAGCTCTTACTGTCGCTAACTCTCTTGAGAATGCTTGAATAGCTTTTTCCATTTTAGATTTCACACTATTAATAACTTCTTTTGACATTATTTTTTCCCCCTTACTAATGTTCCGATATTATCACCTAATACCGCTCGTTTAATATTTCCTTGCTCCATAATAGAGAAAACGATAAGTGGTATGTCATTATCCATACAAAGAGAAGATGCTGTTGAGTCCATGACACCTAATCCCTCTTTTAGTACATCCAAATATGATAGTGTATCATATTTTTTTGCAGTTTGATCAATTGTTGGGTCTGCACTATATACACCGTCAACATTATTTTTTGCCATGAGTATAACATCTGCTTCAATTTCCGCTGCTCGAAGTGCTGCAGTAGTGTCTGTTGAAAAATATGGATTACCCGTTCCAGCAGCAAATATGACAACACGTTTTTTTTCAAGGTGGCGTATTGCTCTACGACGAATATATGGCTCAGCAACTTGTCTCATCTCTATAGAGGTTTGTACACGAGTTTGTACACCGGAATTTTCAAGGCTATCTTGAAGCGCTAATGAATTCATGACAGTAGCTAACATACCCATATAGTCTGCTGTAGCTCTGTCCATTCCCATTTCACTACCTATTTTTCCACGCCATATATTTCCTCCACCTACTACAACAGCAACTTCAACACCTAGTTCTGCAATTTCCTTTACTTGATCAGTTACTGAGGAGATCACTGCTGGGTTAATACCAAATCCTTGTTCACCTGCTAATGCTTCTCCACTTAGTTTTAATACAACTCGTTTATACTTTGGATTATTCATACTAACCTCCACTAGAAGTTCTTTAAGCTAAATGACTTTAAAAAAAGGGAACACACTTGTGCTCCCACTATTTTAGCTAAAATTTGGTGCTTACTTTTTCACTTGGCTCATAACTTCTTCAGCGAAGTTTTCTTGACGCTTTTCAATTCCTTCTCCAACTTCAAAGCGTACAAAACTTTTTACAGTAGCTCCTTTAGCTTCAACAACCTGTTTTACTTTTAAATCAGGGTTTTTAACAAATGATTGATCTACTAAACAAATATCTTCAAAGTATTTGCTTAGGCGTCCTTCAACCATCTTTGCAACGATTTTTTCAGGCTTTCCTTCGTTTAATGCTTGTTGAGTCAGAACTTCACGCTCACGTTCAACTTCATCTTGAGAAACTTGATCACGTGAAACATATTTTGGTTTGATCGCAGCGATGTGCATAGAAACATCTTTAGCAGTCGCTTCATCAGTAGTTCCTTCTAATAAAGTCAAAACTCCAATTCTGCCCCCCATATGAAGATATGCACCAAAAGCATCATTATCAGTTTTTGTAACAATTTCAAAACGACGTAAAGTCAGTTTTTCACCAATTTTTGCAATTGCAGCATTGATGTATTCTTGAACAGTCGTTCCGTTGTCCATCTTTTGTTCATGAGCTTCTTCAACCGTGCTTGGCTTGTTAACTAATAAATGTTGAGCTAATTCTTTAATTAACGTTTGAAACCCTTCATTCTTTGCAACAAAATCTGTCTCTGAATTTACTTCTAGTATAACAGCTTCATTTCCTGATACTTCAATATATGCAGAACCTTCTGCAGCAATGCGGTCTGCCTTTTTCGCAGCTTTAGCAATACCTTTTTCACGTAAAAAGTCAATTGCTTTTTCCATATCACCATCTGTTTCTGTTAACGCTTTTTTACAATCCATCATTCCTGCGCCAGTTTTTTGACGAAGTTCTTTTACCATTTGTGCAGTAATAGCCATTATGAAAATTCCTCCTTATATATATGTATCATAGTTTAAATATTAATAAGATGTTCTACTCGCTTATAGTATTAACTCAATGGTATATAACTTGTGTATTTTCTCAAAAAAAGGTGATAGAAGGCAAATCCCTCTTATCACCTTTTGTAAAAATTTTACTTAAGCTGAAGTTTCTTCACCTTGTTTTGCTTCTAAAATTGCATCAGCCATTTTAGATGTTAACAATTTAACAGCACGAATTGCATCATCGTTTGCTGGAATTACGTAATCAATTTCGTCTGGATCACAGTTTGTATCAACGATTCCAACAAGAGGAATGTTTAATTTATGAGCCTCTGCAACTGCAATACGCTCTTTACGAGGGTCGATGACAAAAATAGCATCCGGAAGACCCTTCATTTCTTTAATACCGCCTAAGAATTTTTCTAAGCGTTCTTGTTCTTTTTTAAGTTGTACAACTTCTTTTTTAGGTAAAACATCGAAAGTACCGTCTTCTTCCATTCTTTCGATATCTTTTAAACGATTAACTCGCTTTTGAATTGTTGAGAAGTTAGTCAACGTTCCACCTAACCAACGTTGGTTTACATAGTACATACCTGAACGTTCAGCTTCTTCTTTAACTGAATCTTGAGCTTGCTTTTTCGTTCCAACGAAAAGGATTTTACCACCGTTACCAGCGACTTCCTTAACAAAGTTGTACGCTTCTTCAACCTTTTTAACTGTTTTTTGAAGATCGATAATATAAATTCCGTTACGCTCAGTAAAGATGTAACGCTTCATTTTTGGGTTCCAACGGCGTGTTTGATGACCGAAATGAACACCAGCTTCTAAAAGTTGTTTCATTGAAATGACTGACATGTGTTTTCCTCCTAAAATGGTTTTTGCCTCCGCTTGCTTCATTTTTAAACAAATCTGTTATAACTTAATAATAACAGCACCATTGTTTAAATCAGCAACCGTGTGTATTAACACCAAAAAAAAATATAACATATTCATAGCATACAATCAAGTTTAAATATTAGTTTTCGTTAAATTTAAGAAGAAGTTCTATTTCTGTTTTACCCTTATTTAATTGTTTGGCAATCTCTTCAATACCATACCCTTGACTTCTTAAATCCAATACTTTGTCTTTGAAAGTTTGTTTCTTTTCGCCACTCATTGCTGGCTCTTGATTATAAGGTTTAATATCATTTCTGTTCGTTTGCTTTACATTTTCATAGCCATTATTACGATAGTCTGGAAGTAAATCTTTTATATCCTCATTTGATAACGTATCAATATCGTAGATGGATGAATTTCCTTGCTCTATTTTATCGTTATTCACCTTCGTGTTAGTCTGATTGTCAACATATTGCTGGACTTCGTTAGTTATAGTAGTCTCACCCGCAGTTGGCGGTGAAGATTGTTCTTCTGACTTAACTGCTTGGACTCGATTTAGAAATTGATCATTTTGTTCTTTCATCTCGACAACAAAGCTTGCTATAACACTTTCAAGGTCCTTAATCATTCTTTCTTGTTTTTTTTCAACTTCGTGTAATCTTGATAGTCTCAAATAGAGGATAATAATTAGCCAAAAAGCTATAGCTAATAATAAAAAATATAATATTGCTAACAATGGATTCATCGTAATCTATCCTTTATAATCAATGATGTTTCCTTTATATGGGTGCTGCTCATCATTTGTAAATTCTTCTTCCTCGTTTTCTTTCGTTTTTGATTGCTGAAATTCTGCGTCATTATTACCATTTGTAAGTTCAGCCTTTTCATTTTTATTCTTGTTGTTTACTTGCTTTCTTTTACGCTTTTCTTCTTCTTCTATACCAATTGCGAGTTGCTCTTGCATATGCTGTCCTCGCTGTTCAAGCTGTTCTTGTATTTTTCCGATGTCTTGTGTTCTAGGAAGTGCAACTTGTAGTTCAACTAATTTTAAACTCATAATTTTTCACTTCCTTCTCAAAGGATTATAATTTGCGGTGTTTTATCATTCGTTTTGAATATTCCATAAAGGCAGCTTACGCATTAATTACTGTTATTCATACTAAGATATAGGCACGCATACAAATACATCCTTCACATCTTTATACTTATTAAAAAAGAGGAAAATCCTATAACCTCACTTTCTTGTTCTATGATAAAAACAATAGCAGCAAAGTTTAGAAGGCTTCTTTCGCATTGTTTGTTGTTTTCGTATATCAACAAACAAACACGTACACAACTAGAATTCGGGGCATCTTCTCTTCTCTAAAAACTATAAAAATCAATTCATACACATCAGTTAACTCAAATATTAGTGGAAATAGCCACAAAGTTTGCGCAAAGAGCCTTACGAAAAGATCTTTGTTAAAATATCCTTTAACTTAAATAGTGCTTTTGAATGGATTTGTGATATTCTTGATGTTGATAATCCCATCACTTCTCCAATTTCTGTTAATGTTAATTCTTCTTTATAGAACAAACTAATAACAAGTTGTTCTTTTTCATTTAATTCCTTAAGAACATCTACTAGTTGATTAACTAACTCATTTTTTAATAATTGTTCTTCAGGGATGATTGATTTTTTATCAACGATTGTATACGCAATTGGATCTTTTTCTTCCGATTCTTTGTTATGCTCATCCATGGATAATACATTAGCAAAAAAGCCTTCCTGGATCGTAGAATATACTTCATTAACGCTAATATTTAATTCATTAGCAATTTCATCAGCTGTTACGTTCCTTAACAACTTTTGTTCAAGTTGTTGAGTAGTTGCTTCTAGCTTTTTAGCCTTTTCTCTTGCACTTCGTGACATCCAATCTTCTTTTCTAAGCCCGTCAAGTATAGCACCTTTAATTCGAAATGATGCATACGTATCAAATTTCAAATCTCGTGAAGTGTCGAACTTTTCCAAGGCATCAAAAAGCCCAAATAAACCATAACTTTTCACATCATCTAGATTAACTGTCTTCGGTAACCCTACAGATATCCGTTGAACATGATACATTACGAGCGGCATATATTTTTTCACAAGTGCATTCCCAGCATTTTCATCACGAGTTTGTATCCACTTTTCCCAGAGTAACTGATCCTCACTTTCTAGCTTGAGCGCCATTATTATCCTCCTTGTAATGAACTCGTTCAAGTAAACTTGAACATCGATGAACCAGTTGGAGAGTCTACTCCATTAATGTAAAGACTGCTTTCGCATAACCTGTTGCTTACCTATCGTTCAGGTCATCTTGTTTATGATAAAACGATGGCTGATGTAAAAAACGACAAATTTTATCTCCTAGTTTAGGAAAAATAGCCACAAAGCTTAGCTTAAAAAGATCCCTCCGATTGAGTATGGGGTCAAATCCCTAAAACCGAATGAATAAAATCTATAAACTCATTTGTGCTCATGTCAAAATATAATGCCCTTTACATCTATTATTGTTGCTAGATTATTAGAGAAGTCCATAAATGCATGTATTATGTGATTCTTTTGTTTTTACAGCTAAAATGAACGTGTTTTATACGCTAAATAATTTTATATAATAATAATACCTTGATTAACTGTTCTTATTGTTAAGAGACGGCTTTGAGGACTAAATTCAATTGTCCTACCACTGTTTCCACCAACATCTTCTGATTCAATATTGATTTTTTCCGTATATAAATACTGCTTCACAGCTTCAACATTGCGGTTTCCAATTCTCATAAGATCATTTCCTTTAGTAAACTGGAACATTTGTGCTCCACCAGCTATTTTTGCAAGCAAATGATATTTAGATGCACCTTGCATAATAAGTTGATCAATAAGTACTTCAATTGCCGTGTCCGCATATTTAGCTTTATTAAGCGCCCCTGCTTTAGCCAAGGAGGAATCAGGTAGCATCACATGTGCTAAACCTGCAATATCTTTGAATCTGTCGTATATAACTACTCCAACACAAGAACCTAATCCTGATGTCCTTATGATATTGGGGCCTCTTACAATATTCATATCTGCAATACCCACTTTTACAACAGATAATGCTTCATTCATGCCCTGATACCCCCAGGGCATGAAAAAGCTTCGTAAAAGAATTTGGATCAGGCAGCAAAAATATATGTCCTTTCACACCTTCAAGAATGGATTGATCTGACTCTATGACACTTGTGTCTATGACTATCGCATAGTCACTTACTTGAGATAATTGTATTAAACCTACACTTATAATTGCTCCAACAAGATCAATGCTAATTTGCGGCACTGACGGATACATATTCAACTTCGTAAAATCAGATAATGAAGATAGATAAGAACTAGACAAGATGTTCCCTAACTCTTCCAAAGCAGACAAGGCTAGTTGATCATAAGGCGGGCCTTCGAACGTAAAATTGCTCAAGCCTGTCCACTGTTGAACTAATAAAGAAGCTTGTTCAAGTGGGAGAAGGAAAAACATCGTACCGGGTGCGTCACCTTCAATCTGTAAAAAGACACTGGCAACAACATTGTCAGAACCTCCAGCTAAATCCATCATTTCATCGAAGGATACAATTCTTACCTCAGGAATATCCATCTCAATTTTCTTATTTAGAAGCTTAGAAAGGGCAGTAGCAGAATGACCAGCACCGATATTTCCAATTTCCTTTAAAATATCTAGATGTGCCCGATTAAACTTTTCAATGAAAGTCATATAATCACCTATCCAGTTTTTCCGCATCGATAAGATTAATATTGAGTACCTCAGTAAGGTCTAGCAAAATTAGTAATCTATTAGCAACCTTTGATATCCCTTTTAGATATTCTGCTTTTATAACACCGACTACTTCAGGTGGTGGTTCAATCGATTCATATGGAATATCAATGACATCATTAGCAGAATCAACAATTAAGCCTACTTCAATATCCTCAAGCGCTACGATAATAATTCTCGTGCTATCTGAATAGTCAGTTGTCATTATTCCAAATCTATTTCGTAAATCAATAATCGGGGTTACAACGCCACGTAAATTAATAACACCTTTCACATAATCACTCGTCCCTGGGACGCGTGTAATGTGTTGAACCTTTTCTATTGAACGAACTTGGTCTACTGGAATTCCATACTCCTCATCTTTCAATTGAAAAACGATGACTTTTTGTTCTGTTACTGTTCCTCCTGTCACGATCATGACCTCCCTTTGTCATCTATTTTATAAGAGCATTACAATCAACAATTAGAGCAACTTGGCCATCTCCTAAAATGGTCGCACCTGATATAGCAAATACTGAAGTTAAATAATTGCCTAAGGATTTTAATACGACTTCTTGTTGTCCTATGAATGAATCGACTACTAAACCAGCCAGTTTTTCACCCTTTCTAACAATAACAATTGATAAGTATTCATCTTCATCTGTTGAAGCTGGTACTTGAAAAATATCTTTTAAAAATAATAAAGGAACTACTTTTCCACGGAAATCAATGACCTTCTGGTTATGAGCATTCAAAATATCATCTTTTTTAACAATCGCAGTTTCAATAATTGAAGAAAGAGGGATAGCATATTTCTCTTGTTGGATTTCTACTAACATGACTGAAATGATAGACAACGTTAAAGGTAATTGGATCGAGAATATAGACCCTTGCCCTTCTATCGAATCAATCGTCACAGAACCACCAAGTGACTCAATCGTGTTTTTCACTACATCTAGCCCTACGCCGCGGCCTGAAACATCAGAAATTTTGTCTGCGGTAGAAAAACCAGATGAAAAGATAAGTTCATATACTTGTTTATCTGTCAAAGTAACAGCATTTTGCTTAGTAATGACGCCATTTTTAATAGCTTTATTTAATACTTTGTCACGACTAATTCCTGCACCATCATCTTCAATTTCAATAAATACATGGTTACCACTATGGTATGCTTTTAATTTCACTGTGCCTTCTTCGCTTTTGCCTTGCTTTAAACGTTCAGCAGGTAATTCAATCCCATGATCTATAGCATTGCGAATGAGATGGACGAGAGGGTCACCAATTTCATCAATGACAGTTCTGTCTAGTTCTGTTTCAGCACCCAGGATCTCAATGTTAATAGATTTACCTAAGTCTCTTGCAAGCTGCCTAACCATCCTAGGAAAGCGGTTAAACACCGTCTCAACAGGAATCATTCTCATATTCAAAATGATATTTTGTAAATCACCAGATATTCTAGACATTCGTTCTACAGTTTCATGAAGCTCACTATTATTTAAATCTTGTGAAATTTGCTCAAGCCGACCTCTATCAATGACAAGTTCCTCAAACAAATTCATAAGTATATCTAAGCGTTCAATATTGACACGAATCGTCTTGTTTGACGCAGTTGCACTCTTTTTACTAGCAAGTTTCTTATCATTATTATGTAGTTGATTTTCAATAGGTTCATCTATAGTAATCTCATCTTCTTGAATCGTTGGTGTTAACTCTTTTTCTACTTCTGCTTCTCCTTGCCTCATACTTTCTAAATTAAGAGCTTTAATATCAATATTAGCGATTTCCGATACTTTCATTATACGATTATGTATTTCTTCCTTAGGTTCTTTAGACACGAAGGCTATAGTAAATTCATTCTCAAACTTTTCATCTTCTAATAACTCTACGCTAGGGATAGACTTTATGATTTCTCCAATTTGCTCCAACACTTCGAAAATCATAAAAACGCGAGCTGCCTTCAATAAACAATCTTCTCGTAGAGTGATGTTTATCTCAAAGCCTTCAAACCCCTGTTCTTTCGATTGCTGGATCACAGTATATTCAAATTCGTCATATTCCACGACTGTTTGACTATCATTCACTACGTCTTCTTGTATTGTAACGGCTGCTTCAGCTGCAGTTTGCGTTAAAGGGTGCCCCTCTTCAATTTGTTTTAATTGATTTACCACCGCAGTAACATCGTGTTTACCATCTCCACCTTCAGCTATAGAGATAACCATCGTTTCAAGATCATCCACCGCAGCGAATACAACATCTAATACTTCAGGTGTTACGAAAATCTTTTCATTCCTCATTCCATCAAGAACGTTCTCCATTTGATGTGTTAAGCTAGCTAAATCTTCAAAACCCATCGTTGCTGACATGCCTTTTAATGTATGAGCCGAACGGAAGATTTCATTAACTATCGTTAAATTATCTGGATTTTTTTCTAATTCTAACAATTGTTGATTTACTGTTTGTAAATGCTCTTTACTTTCATCAATAAATACATCTAAATACTGATTCATATCCATAACATACACACCCCTTATTCGGATTTTAGACTAGGACGTTCAATAAGTCCGAGAAAAATGACTTTGCATTCGGTTACTCCACTGTGTAACAATACTTGACAGCTTTATGATAGTAGCCGTTAAATCATTTTCCTGCTCTTTTTGTCCTACTTAATGCAAACATACTTGAAGGGTTATAAACATCTCTGTTCTTAGTTTGAGCTTTTCAATTAATATCCCATTCTAAATACATATACATCTTGTTATAGAGTTTATTAATAAATATATTTTAAGGCGGTTGGCGCTATATCACCTAGATCTGCAATATCGTCTATGACATTTGCAGCTATTGCCGACTTAGGCATACCAAAAACAATTGAAGTTTCCTGAGATTCTGCTATAGCTATCACATTGCCGCTTGACTTTAATTTCTTTAACCCTTCAGTACCATCTGAACCCATTCCTGTCATAATGATTGCAATTTTCATATATCCTGAAATGTCACTAACTGATTCAAGCATTACATCTACAGAAGGTCGATGACCATTCTTAACCTCTGATTGATCTATTTGTAAAACTAACGAAGTACCTACCTTCTTCACTTTCAAATGAGAGCCTCCTGGTGCAATATAAGCAGTACCATTTTGAATTATTTCGCCATTCTCGCCCTCCTTAACACATATATCGCACAGGGAATTAAGACGTAATGCTAGTGATTTCGTAAATCCTGCTGGCATATGCTGTACAACGATAATCGGTACATTAATATTTTTAGGCAACCCTTGCAATACTTTTTGTAAAGCTCTCGGTCCTCCCGTGGACGTACCGATGCATAATATTTTTTTATTCGTCTTCACTGAGCTGTTACTACTCAAGCGGGAATTGAATCTTGGTTCTATTTTACTATATTCTGCTAATGATGAAGTAATAGTTTTTGCTTTTTCAGTCGGAATTTGGAAATTTTTCATATTTACTTTGCTAGCTAGTAGCACTTTCGAGACTATTTCGTCCTTAACTTTATGAAGGTCTAAAGAAATGCCACCAGAAGGTTTCGTAATGAAGTCAATAGCTCCATATTGCATCGCAACAATAGTATTATCCGTTCCTTCGTTAGTCGTGCTTGATAACATGATGACCGGTAATGGGTTCAACTTCATTATTTTCTTTAGAGCCTCTAACCCATCCATAGTGGGCATTTCCACATCCATCGTTACTACGTCAGGATTAAGTTGTTTAATTTTGACCAGTGCATCCTCACCGTTTCGAGCAGTTCCTACAACTTCAATCTGATGATCTTCTTTTAAAAATTCTGAAATCAACTTTCTCATGAATGCTGAGTCATCTACGATAAGAACTTTTACTTTTTTCACGGTGGTACCTACCTTTCTATTAAAAATTTCCGTAATCTCGACATAAATGAATGAGTTGTTGAGTTTTGTTTTATATTATTTGAATATGACATATACGTACTTGCAACTTGTTGAATATTTCTGCTGGCACTAGCTTTTGGAGCATATAATAAAAATGGGGTTTGTCGGCTTACTGCTTTTGTAATTTGCTTGTCCTCAGGTATTTGTCCTAGTATCTTTATATCTTTATTTAAGAACCGTTTCATGACATTCGTAATTCTCTGAGTTGTATGATTTCCTTCATGTTGTGACTGAGTTTTATTAACTATTAAGAATAGTGGCATCGCTGGATCTTTCAAAATAATATACTTAATTGCAGCATATGCATCCATAATTGAAGTAGGCTCTGGAGTCGTAACGACAAACACTTCGTTTACCGCTCGTATTAGCAATAAATTTTCCTCGGTCATGCCCGCTCCCATATCAAATATGACATAATCATATTTGTCTATTAAGCTTTGCATATGCTGAATAATCATATGAACTTTTTTAGAATCTAGCTTAAACACGTGATTTAACCCAGAACCTCCAGCTATATAGGATAAATTTTCTGGTCCTTTAGTAATAATTTGATCGATAGTAATGTCATTGCGAAAGACATCCAAGATTGTATGTTTTGAAGATAACCCCATTAAAATATCGATATTCCCCATACCAATATCCATATCAAAAATAAGTACTTTTTTTTCCTGCCTAGCTAAAGTCAAAGCAAAGTTTAAGGAAATATTGGATTTACCAACACCACCCTTACCGCTTATAACTGCGATCGTCTTAGCAGAGGTGTTGGTTTGTTGACGTTCCATTTGTACACGTAAGCTTTCTGCTTGATCCTTAAACATTGGATTCTTCTCCAAGAATAATTTGGCCGATTAATTGCGGTGAAGCTGTTTTAATATCATCCGGTACATTTTGACCATTCGTAATATAAGCTACACCAATTTGGAAATGGTCGATCAGATTAAGCATAGAACCGTAGGTTGATGTCTCATCTTCTTTTGTAAAAATAAACTGATCGATGTGAATCATTGAAAATTGCTTATAAATTTGCTTCATATCAGTAAATTTTGATGTGAGTGATAAGACAAGAAACGTTTCAACGTCCTCATTAAAATCTATTATTTCTTTAAGATCCTCTACATATTGTTGGTTCAAAAAATTCCTGCCAGCTGTATCTACAAAGACGACATCATAGTGATCAAATTTATCCTTAGCACGTTGAAAATCTTCAATATTGTAACAAACTTCAATTGGGACATCTAATATTTTCGCATATGTTTTTAATTGTTCAATTGCTGCAATTCGGTATGTATCAGTTGTTATAAAGGCAACTTTTTTCTTATCATTTAGTACACATTGTGCAGCTAATTTAGCCAAGGTGGTCGTTTTCCCAACACCAGTTGGTCCTACTACATTGACAAACTTTTTCGAAAAGCTGACACCTCCATAGTTAAATGGAGTTATTCTTTCGATGATACATTGCTTCGTCCAGCTCAAAAAGTTCACATCGTTATCTCTATTGGAATTTGTATGCCATTTCGCTAATAGTTCATCCATAATTTTCAAGCGTAATGAGTCGGATAGTTCTTGAACGACTAATCTTTCGTTAATTTCCTTCAATGGATCTGGATATTTCTCAAAATTTGTATGAATATCGATGTTTAAGTTTTCCATTAATACTTTTATATCTTTTAATTCGGTTAAAACGTCGTCAGCTTGTTGTGTGGCTGCTGTCTCATTTGGCAAATGAAGCTCGCGCTGCGACATTTCATTTCCTTTCGAGCCTTGTATGCTCTGTTTCTTGCTCACTACTTGTTGTTCGTGAGAAAAAGGCTCTGGGTCTTGAACAGCAATAACTTCAAACTGTTTTTTTGAAAAGAAACCAAGGAATCCTCCTTTCTGAACAACTTTAGAATTAAGAATGACTGCATCGCTTCCTAATTCATGACGTATTTTTTTCATTGCTTCAGACATAGAAGGTGCTAAATATTTTTTTATTTTCATCGCATGTTCACCACCCCAACACTTTGAACTTCTACACTTCCATCAAGTTCATTATAGGATAACACTGGGACGTGCGGAAGTAGTCTTTCGATGATTTGTTTCATATACATTCTAACGGCAGGTGAACATAGCAAAATTGGTGATTGATCTTGAAAATGCTGTTGTTCAATATTTTGCACGACACTATTCGTTATCGCTTCTGATGAATCAGGAGCAAGAGATAAATAATTCCCGTGCTCGGTCTGTTGAATGCTATCCGCAATAACTTTTTCAACAGCACCTGATAATGTGATCACTTTTAACATATCTCCGTTAGCGACAAATTGTGCAGTAATTTGGCGTGCAAGTGATTGCCTTACATACTCTGTCAATAGTTCTGTGTCGGATGTCATTTTACCAAAATCAGCTAATGTTTCGAATATGACCGGTAAGTTTCGGATTGAAACATTTTCTTTTAATAATTTCGCTAACACTTTTTGGATATCCCCTATAGCTAAAGGATTCGGTGTAACCTCTTCAATAAGTATTGGATATGACTCCTTCAAATGTTCAACGAGCTGTTTCGTTTCTTGACGACCTAATAATTCATGTGCATTTGATTTAATTAATTCGGTAATATGTGTAGAGACAACTGAAGCTGGATCGACAACAGTATATCCAAGCATTTCAGCTTTTTCCCTCATGTCTTCAGAAATCCATTTTGCAGGTAAACCAAATGATGGTTCTATTGTATCAATTCCTTCAACAGATGGATCATCTACCCCAGGACTCATCGCTAAATAATGGTCGAGCAATAGCTCTCCCTTTGCCACTTCGTTCCCTTTTATTTTTAATCGATATTCATTCGGTTGTAACTGAATATTATCTCGAATTCTAACGACTGGAATAACAAGGCCAAGCTCTATCGCCAACTGCCTTCTAATCATAACAATACGATCTAATAAGTCTCCACCTTGTTTTGTATCAGCCAAAGGAATTAAGCCATAACCGAACTCAAATTCAATCGGATCAACATTGAGTAAGCTTACGACACTATCAGGACTTTTCATTTCCTCTGTTTCTACTTCTTCTTCAAGTTCTTCTTCAATTTCAATTGAGGCTTTTTGTGATTGACTAATCATAAATCCACCAATGATGAGCAATGCAGCAATCGGTAACGTTAATGTGAATGACATCGTTGTAAAAACACCAAAACTAGCAATCGTTGCACCGACTATATATAACATTTTCGGATAAGCAAATAACTGACCTGTTATATCCTCACTTAAATTCCCTTCAGATGCTGCTCTTGTAACGATAATACCTGTTGCAGTTGAGATCATTAAAGCTGGGATTTGACTCACTAAGCCGTCTCCCACAGACAATAGCACATAAGTACTCGAAGCTTCAGAGATGTCCATGTCCATTTGTATAACACCAATAATCATCCCAAAAATGATGTTGATTAACGTAATAACGATTCCTGCAATCGCATCTCCTTTAACAAATTTACTAGCCCCATCCATTGCACCATAAAAATCAGCCTCACGCTGTATTTTTTCTCGACGAGCTGTAGCATCTTTTTCGGAAAGAAGACCTGCATTCAAATCAGCATCAATGCTCATTTGTTTACCTGGCATCGCATCCAATGTAAAACGAGCTGCAACCTCTGAAACACGCTCAGCTCCTTTTGTAATTACTATAAATTGAATAATAATGAGGATAACAAATACGACAAAACCAACTAAAACATTTCCACCAACAACAAAATTACCGAACGTTTCTACTACTTGACCAGCATCGGCATTTCCTAAAATTGAGCGGGTTGTTGACACGTTTAACCCAAGTCGAAAAAGTGTTAATACTAGCAACAGTGATGGAAACACAGAAAGCTGAAGTGCCTCCTTCATATTCATTGATACGAGGAGGACTAATAAGGCAAGAGAAATATTTAACATGATTAAGACGCTTAATAACCACGTAGGTAACGGGATAACTAACATAATAATAATAAGTACGACACCGATAATAACTGGTAAATCTCTTGCTCTCATATGACATTCTCTCCTTACATATGCTGTTCAAATTTTGCTGATAAGCCTCTTACCATATTCTTCAACCGTGCTGATGTTCCATTTGACATTCATTTATTCAACAAAGCTATACTTTATTTTTCAAGCGATAAACATAAGCTAAAATTTCAGCAACAGCTTTGAAATATTCATCTGGAATGGCTTGACCAATTTCTGTTTGGTCATATAGCGCCCTCGCTAGTGGCCGATTTTCTATCGTTACGACATCATGTTTTTTAGCTATTGACTTGATTTTTTGTGCTATAAAGTCCACTCCACTAGCTACAACATATGGAGCATCCATTTTTGATTCGTCATATTTTAATGCGACGGCAAAATGTGTTGGGTTTGTTATGACTACGTCTGCATTTGGTACCTCTTGCATCATTCGTTGCATCGCCATTTCACGTTGCTTTTGTTTAATTTTTGACTTGATTAGAGGATCACCTTCGATATTTTTATATTCATCTTTAATATCTTGCTTCGACATGCGTATACTTTTCTCAAAATCATACTTCTGGTATAAATAATCGATGATTGCTAAGAACAAAAGGACGATAGCTGCTGCTAAGCCCATTTGAAAAACTAACTTTGCGAGAAAAGACAACGAAGCACCAACACTTATTTGCGAAAGCATTTCTACTTGACCCCAATTAAGCCATAGTATAAAGAAAGTAACCCCAGCAACTAACGAGATTTTTAGAATCGATTTCAACAATTCAACGATCGCTCGCATTGAAAAAATTCGTTTAGCCCCTTTGATTGGGTTGATTTTTTCTAATTTAAATTTAATCGGCTCAGTTGAGAATAAGAATCCTACTTGTGAGTAATTTGCCGCTACCCCGCCGATCATCGCCGCAAGCATGATTGGAGCCATGATTAACGCCATATCTAATAATAACGTTAAAAAGATGTCATAAACATTACTTTCTGTAGCACCGACAAGTAAATAATCTTGGAAACTAGTAATAAATATATCTACTAATTTCCCCATCATGAATGGGCCGCTAAACCAAAAAAATAGAAATACAACGAATAATACAATGGCGGTATTAACATCTTGACTCTTCGCTACTTGACCTTTCTTCCTTGACTCTTGACGTTTCTTCGGAGTCGCTTTTTCAGTTTTTTCCCCAGCAAAAAACTGAAGATCTAATCGTAAAAAAGACAAATTAAACTCCTCCTACTATTTTCATCAAGGTTCTTAAAGTAACTAATATATTCTCAAATAAGTCCCTAACTAAATAAATAAATGATGCCATTACGACAATTAGCATCACTAAGCTCACGATAATTTTGATCGGAATTCCCACTACAAAAATATTGAGCTGAGGCATCGTTCTTGCCATAATTCCTAAAGCTACATCTACTAAAAAGAGTGATCCAACAATTGGGAGTGCCATTTGAAATGCAATAATGAACATCATACTTAACGTCTTAATTAAAAAGTTGCTAAATCCAGTGTCTCCAAAAGGAATCCAAGGTTGATCAATCGGTATAAATTCGTAGCTATAAAAAATGCCATCAAGTAATAAATGATGTGCATCAACGGATAGTAAAAATAGTAATGCAAACGTATGTAAATATTGTCCAATCAATGGACTTTGTATCCCAGTTTGAGGATCAATGACATTAGCAATCGCAAATCCCATTTGAAAATCAATAAATCCACCAGCTATTTGGATAGCTGCAAAGAGAATTTGGGCAGTAAATCCGATTAAGAGCCCAATTAATACTTCTTTCATAATTAGTAAGATAAACATTTCATCTATTGTTATAACAACAGGGTCAATTGTAAATAACATCATCCATGCTAGAAAAACAGCAAGTCCAATCTTATGTGTTGACGGAATATTACGATAAGAAAAAATAGGTATCGTAACGAAAAAAGCTGTGACTCTCACAAGGATTAATAAGAACATTGGAAAGTAATTTATTATATCATTCATATTTAACCTACAAACTTATGCAAATTATTAAATATATCAAAAGTATAGCTGATCATTCTTGATAACATCCAAGGACCAAATATAACTAAACCAATAAAAACTGCGACAATTTTCGGTATAAAAGCTAAGGTTTGCTCTTGAATTTGTGTTGTAGCTTGAAAGATACTAACAGCTAACCCAACCCCTAATGCTAATAACAACAGCGGACCAGCAACTAGCAATACCGTATATACACCTGTTTCAGCAAGTGAAATAACAGTTTGAGCATTCATGTCTCGTTCTCCTATCCAAAGCTTGTTAATAATGATTTAACTACTAGATTCCAGCCATCTACGAGTACGAACAACAATATTTTAAACGGTAGTGCAATCATAACTGGTGGTAACATCATCATCCCCATTGACATTAAAATACTTGCTACAACCATATCAATAACTAAAAAAGGCACAAAAATCATAAAGCCAATTTGAAATGCTGTTTTTAACTCACTAATCGCAAAAGCCGGTACTAATGCTGTCAAAGGAATATCTTCGATAGTTGATGGACTGTCATATTCACCATAAGACAAAAACAGGGCTAAATCTTTTTGCCTCGTATGATTACTCATATATTCTTTCATTGGAATACTTGCCCGCTCATACGCTTCTTCAAGATTAATCTCCTCATTAAACAAAGGAGTCAACGCCTGATCATTCACCTCTTGAAACGTTGGCGCCATCACAAAAAATGTTAAAAACAATGACAAGCCAATGATTATTTGGTTTGGCGGCATTTGCTGTGTTCCTAACGATGTCCTTACAAACGATAATACGATGACAATTCTAGTAAAGCTCGTCATTAATACTAAAATACTAGGAGCTAAAGAAAGGACTGTCAGTAAAAGTAGCATTTTGACTGTCGTTGACACATTTTGGGGATCACTCGAATTGAAAAATTCCATAAACTCATTCATTCATTCTAGTCCCTTTCTTTATCTTGCTCATGTAAAACACGCTTTCTTTCTACAGATAGCTCATCCAACTGTGATTTAAGCACGCTGGCGAAATTTTCATCATCTTCATGTTGCTTATTATGACGAGACGATATTAGCTTCTTAACTAAATGGGCTGGCTGCACCATTTGGTTTAGCTTATTATGATGATCGTCTACGATTTGTTGCACTTCATGCTCATTATCAATTTCGCGTAATAATTGAATGTCTTCACCTACGCCTACTACTAAAATACGTTTTCCGACTTTAATAAGTTGAACGGAGCGGTTGGAACCTAAGCTCGTTCCACCTAAGTTTTCAACATAGCGTAAATTGCTTTGTATACTGCTCTTTTTATTTACAAATTTAATAAGTAAATAGATTAATATAAGGACGAATATCGTAGCAAAGATCATTTTCAATAAATCCCAAACCCCAACAGAATTTGGAATTTCATCATCTATTTGAGTATCCTCTGGATTATTACTTTCATTAAGTAGACCTTTATTCACAGCTTCTGTTACAGTATTATTTTCTTGATCCTGTTCCGCATAAGCTATCGAAGCTTGTAGCGGAACAGAGTGTATGAAAATCATGAATGCTATAAATAGTATAATTTTTGTTTGTTGCAAAATAGAAAACCTCTTTTAACTTAATGTTTTATTAATAGCTTCTAACACACGATCTGCTTGGAAAGGTTTAACGATAAAATCCTTGGCTCCCGCTTGAATAGCATCGATTACCATTGCCTGTTGTCCCATCGCTGAACACATAATAATCTTGGCATTTGAATTTAACTTCTTAATTTCTTTTAAAGCAGTGATTCCATCCATTTCTGGCATCGTGATGTCCATCGTTATAAGATCAGGTTGGAATTCCTTAAATTTTTCAATCGCTTGAACACCATCAGCAGCCTCACCAACTACTTCAAATCCGTTCTTAGTTAATATATCTTTTATCATCATTCTCATAAATGCTGCATCATCAACGATCAAAATCTTATGGCTCATATTTATCTCATACCTCCATGTAAATTATCGCATTTTGTTAATACGATCAGTCTGACTAACAATATCTGTTACTCTAACGCCAAAGTTTTCTTCAATTACAACTACTTCACCTTGTGCGATTTTCTTTTGATTAATTAAAATATCAACTGGCTCACCTGCTAGTTTATCTAGTTCGATAATTGATCCAGATGACATATCTAGAATTTCCTTCACTGTCCTTTTCGTACGACCTAATTCAACTGTAACCTTTAATGGGATATCTAATAGCATATCTAGATTGCTTGACTCTGCTTCTGTTAAATGGACAGGTTCAAAGTTTGAGAATACAGCTGGTTGTACATTTGTTGGCTGCATTTGAGATGACCTGTTTACACCAGCTCCAATGTATTGTGGCGTTGTACGATCTCTCACTGCTTGTCCAACCCCTTCCATGACTGCTGTTGCAGCGACTTCGTTTGCAGTTTGTTGCATCGGACTTCCCTGTAGTTCAGCATGGTGTGCTGCTTGAGTCACTGCAGATGAATCATTTTGTGTATTTGAACTCGGATGACTCATCTCATTTTGTTCAGGCTCTAGTAACCCTTTCACTAGTTCTTTCGCAAAAGAGACTGGAAGAAGCTGCATAATACTAGAGTCGATAATCTCACCTATTTTTAGTTTAAAGGAGATTTTTATGAGACTATCATCTTCAGGAATTTTATTTGTTCCATTACCTTCCTTGATATCCAGTATATCAATACTCGGCGGCGAAATATCGACCTTTTTATTAAAAATTGTTGACATTGATGTCGCTGCACTGCCCATCATTTGATTCATTGCTTCTTGAACAGCACTTAATTGCAGATCACCAATTTCTTCATTCGGATTAAGTCCATCTCCGCCTAACATAATATCTGAAATAACTGCTGCATCGTGCTTCTTAATAACTAATAAATTTGCTCCAGAAAAACCTGCAGTATAATTTACTTGAATCGCAACGTATGGTTGAGGAAATTCCTCTTCCAATTTTCTTTTAAGCACAACTGATACAGTAGGAGTTGTTATTTCCACCTTGTTATTTAATAGTGTTGAAAGTGCTGTTGCAGAACTACCAAATGAAATATTTCCAATTTCCCCCAGAGCATCTTGCTCAATGGTTGATAAAAATTGTTCAACAGGGGGAGTTTGGTCCTCCTCTTCGCTAGTTAGGTCTACTGTTCCATTCAATAATGCTTCTATTTCATCTTGTGATAGCATGTCATCACTTACCATCTTCGTCTCCCCCTTTCACTTGGTCAATTACTTGTATTGCTTGTTTATTGCCAGCTTTTCCTGGCTGCCCAAGAAACTTTGGTGTTTCATTCACTTTGATCGTTAACGGTTGATCGATTTGTTGATTTAATTGAATGACATCTCCTACGTCTAGGTTCAAAAAATCTGCTATTGATATTTCTGATGTTCCTAGCTCAGCAGTCACTGGTAAAACAGCTCTTTTGATTCGTTTTTGCAAAGCTTCTATTTCTTCAGGCTCGCGCTCTTTCTTCTCAGTTTGCATCCAATAATGAACAGACAGTTTTGGAATGATAGGTTCTAATACGACATGTGGAAAACAAATATTAATCATGCCGCTCGTTTCACCAATTTGAGTGTTTAAAGAGATGACAACTACTGTTTCATTTGGTGAAACCATTTGTAAAAACTGAGGGTTCACCTCAAAATCAGCTAATATCGGATCAATTTCTTCGATCGTACTCCAAGCTTCACGTAAATTTTCTCCTACTTTATCAAAGAGATTCGTCATAATACTTGTTTCAATTTCTGTTAAATTATCAACTTTGTTGACACTTATACCTCTACCACCTAATACTCTATCTACCATCGAATAAGCGATGTTAGGATTTACTTCAATAAGTATTCTACCGTCAAGCGGTGGAACTTCAAATACGTTTAAGACGGTCATTTTCGGTATTGAACGGATAAACTCTTCATACGGAATTTGATCTGCAGATGCAACCGAAATCTGTATATATGTCCGTAATTGTGCAGAGAAATAGGTAGTTAACAATCTAGCAAAGTTTTCATGAATTCTTGTTAAACTACGAATTTGATCTTTTGAAAAGCGCAATGCTCTTTTGAAATCATATACTTTGACCTTTTTTTCAGCCTCTTCTTTTTTTAATTCTTCTGCATTCATCTCACCTGTTGAAATAGCAGATAATAAGGCATCTATTTCATTTTGCGATAAAACTTCTCCTGACAAATTTCTTCACCTCCATCTTGCCTCTAACCCTGCCTTTGATGTCAAACAGTTCATTGATTGTTCAGGGTTTCCCCTACCACTATTGATAGTTATTCAATCAGGTTGAGTCCAGGCTCCCCCTGTGTCCTCGGTGTTCAAGTTAACGTTGAACTAGCTTACTGGAGGAGAAAGGAGGTAATATAAACATTCTGTATTGTTCCATCTTGCATAATTTCATTCATTTGTGTCAGCAATTTATCCTGAAGTGCTATTTTCCCTTGTTTTCCATCAAATTGCTCTGCCTTCATTTCAGAAAGCTCTTGAATCATAATATTACGTACTTGAAAATCACGTTTTTCTAGCTCTTTTTTCGCATCCTTACCATCTGTTTCAACTTTAAATGACACTCTTATAAAGCCATGATCCAATAAATTCGTTGTAATATCATCTATGTCCACTGAATTAACTATAATCTCATCTATCGTCGGTGGCTCTTCTGCGTTGGCATTGCTGCTATCTAGTAGAATGTATATTAATATTGAACCTATGATGGCTAGTATTGCTAGCATTACGATCATAAATATATACCATTTGTTTTTACCCACAATCCTCACCCTCCAGATCGTGATGGGATCCAATTAATGTAATCCTTTTATAAAACTGTTCAACTTGTGCTTTTACTTCATCAACGCTTTCTTTGACAACGAATTTCTTGCCATCTGTTAACGTGATTGTCGTATCTGGAAATGCTTCAATTTGAAGAATATAAATGGCGTTCAACGTATGTTGCTTGCCATTCAGCCTCGTAACAGTGATCATATGTATCGGCAAGTAGATTCCTAACTGCTATTAACCGCGGAACCTACTTGCCATTCCCCCTTTGTTATATTAACGCTTCAGATTAACGAGCTCTTGCAAAATCTCATCAGACGTTGTAATAATACGTGTATTCGCTTGGAACCCACGCTGAGCAACGATCATTTCTGTAAACTCTTCTGAGAGGTCAACATTGGACATTTCTAATCTACCAGAAGCAATGAGTCCACGCCCTTCACCAGGCATATCTACATTTGCAGTACCGGAGTTAATCGACTCCTGGAATAAGTTATTACCCGACTTCGTTAAACCAGCAGGGTTACTAAACTTTGCAATCGCAAGCGTCCCTAACGGATTAACTAAACCATTTGAATACACACCATTAATTTCCCCACCAGCACCGATATTGAAGCTTTCTAGAACTCCTTCAGTGTTACCATCTGGATTAGCTAACGCAGTAGTAGAGTCATCGAATTGGGTTAGGGCTGAGAAATCTAGGTCTATATCAATAGTTGCTGTTCCACTAGTCCCATCCCCATCATGGTCAAATTCCCAAGGATCACCTGTATCCGCTGAATCAAATTCTCCGGTTGTGCTATCAAATGTTATTGTATCTAATTTAGCTGAAGCTGGATCATCTGGATCTTGATTTATATATACATCCCATTCATCAGCAGTCGCTGTTTTCTTAAAGTAAACATCAACCGTATGGGCTATACCTACATCATCTATGACCTTAATCTGTTGGTTATATACAAAGTCTTGAGCAGCTGTACTAGACAAGTTTCCTGAAAACACAATTTCTTCCGTTTGTACAGCAGGTGACACCGCATTTACATTTACCGCGACATCTCCGAGTGTACCTGTTTCATCATAAGCTTGAACTTTAAAGCCTTCGCCAGTTACGAGCGTACCGTTGTCATCTAAATAGAAGTTCCCCGCACGTGTATAAAACTGTGCATCACCTTGGTTAACGATAAAGTAGCCGTCACCGTCGATCGCTAAGTCTAGCGAACGCCCAGTTGTTTGCAAGCTAGATTGTGTATGAATCGTGTCGATCGTAGCGATCGTTGCACCTAAACCGACTTGCATCGGATTTTGGCCACCACGGTTATCAGTTGAAGCAGTGGCACCTGAAATCGTTTGGTTCATCGTGTCCTTGAATGTAACACGACCTTTTTTGAAGCCATAAGTGTTAACGTTAGCAATGTTATTTCCTATTACATCAAGTTTCGTTTGGAAATTACGCATTCCACTAATTCCTGAATACATTGATCGTAGCATAGTTCGTTGCTCCTTTCGATAGTTGGTTGCTTCTGTCATTCCACAACCTTTGGCCTCCGCATTCGGTCCAGCCAATTAATCCATAATGATCGTGCCGTTAATGTTCGTAAATATTTGTGATGATGCCTCTGTACGATCCATTGCAGTGACGATCGTATTATTTTTGGCACTTACGATAAACGCTGCATGATTAAATAGGACAAGAGAGTCTTGAACACCCATCTTCTTAGCCTCATTTACCTTTGCAGTCATTTGTTGTAGCTGACTCGGTTCTATTGAAATACCACGTTGTTCAAGCCGCTGCTTTGCATGTTTGCTAATTTTTAATTCATCAGTCGTTTCTAGTGCTGAAGCTAATTGCATTTTAAAATTAGCATTAGACGAATGTCCACCCGTTGTTGCTTTATTAGATCTTGGTTGTATGTATTGTGGATGTGGCTGAAAAATTCGTTGTGTCACTTGTTCACCTCCAAGTTAAAAGAGGAACAGGATCAAAAATTAGTTAGAAATTTTAATGATTTGTGATGCTGAAATCGTTGTACCGTCTTCGTCGTCTAGTTGATAAGTTGTTTGCCCGTTGCTAAACAAAACTGACTGAACGATTGAAGTAATTTCGGTTTCATCCTCACCTATCCAAGTTACAGTTTTGCCGATTAGCTCGCTGCCTTGTAATATTTGATTATCACTTGTCGTATTGTTAATACCAGATATATTCCCTGTATTAATGATAGTACCATCCTCTAACTCAAACGACACTTCTCCATCATTGTATTGAACGGATGTGATAACGCCTGTTCCTTCTACAATCGTTGGTTCATCGGTATCTTCAGAATTCTCGACTACTTGATGATACAGCACTTCTTTACCGACAAATTGTTGGTAAGAAACGAGATTTGTTTGAACCGTTTGTTCGATTAACCTTTCAATTGAATCGTTCATGTTTGTCATTTGCTCTAAGGAAGAAAATGTTGCCATTTGGGCTATAAAATCTTTATCTTCCATAGGGTTCAACGGATCTTGATTTTGTAATTGTGTCATTAATATTTTTAAAAATTCATCTTTACCTAGCGCACTAGAGCCTGTATTTCGCTGTTCCTGCTCATAAGTAGCTAAAGAATAAGTTGATGGAATTGAACTAACCATTTTTATCACCTACACTTGCAAATTAAGTAATTCTTCCTCAAAAGAAATTGCTTGTTCATTATGCTCATTATCGTTGGAGTCATCCTCTTGCTTTTGCTGACCGCCTTGTCGATCGTTAGAGTCACGATTAAGAAACCTTTCAAATTGTTGCTCTTGTTGATTAGCAATAATTAATTTATCTACTTGAATGTTTTGAGCTTGAAAAGATTGCCTTAAGCTATGAAGCTGTGATTCTACTAAATCTTTCGCAGCAGTAGAGGATGTAATAATTTTGGCTAGCATGCCAGCTTCACTTTGTAATAACTCTATGCGTAATGTTCCAAGATGCTCTGGAAACAGCTTAATTTGTAATGATTTATTGCCATTCAAAAAAGACAAATTACTTTTCGCTAAGATGTTCTGAAAATCTTTAATAAACTGCTCTTGATTGACCTGTTTTGTTGGTTGGTCAACAAACAGCACATATTGCTGTATTTTATCCATTGGCCCTTGTGGTACATCAGTTGCAATAACTGGGCTAGTTATTATGTCAACTGGCTGTTTAACAGTCATTCCAGCTAACAACAATTCACTTTCTGCCACGTTGTTTGTTGTAGCTTGATGTGTTGAACTCCTCACAACAGGCTGACGATTGGGACCAATTAGCAATGGTTGCGCGTTCACAAAGAGCCTATTGTTACTTGTCGTCTCATTTTGTTTATTTGACGAGTCAGTTGTTGCCTTACCTGCAACGTTAGCGACTAATTGCTGTAGTTTAGCAAGAACGTCATCATTTAATAATGACTCATCTGTCGTACTTTTCATACCAGCATTCATTTTCATCGCTTCAAGAACATTCATTAGTAGCTGTAAGCTCGATTTTATATGCTCATTTTGTCGTAGGATAGCTGGATCATCTACCTTATTGATCATGTCCGTAAGTCCTACTTGCGAATGATTTTCTACGAGTGCTGCCAATTGTGTATTCAAAGCAGTCATTGTTTCGCCATCCAAATGTTGCAACTCAGCTGACATTTGGATCGTTGATAAGATTTGTACAATATCTGTTAGCAACGGAGCTATATCTTCATTTGGTTGTAGCTCACTTAATAACTGATTAAGCTGCTGTATAGCTTGCTCAATGTCCATATTAATAAGTTCCTCGATTACAGCTTCCCCGTCTAAATCAGAAATGGTAGCTTCGCCAGGGACTGCTGCTTGATCATCAATCGCTCCATCTTGATTTTTGTTATTAAGAACTCCTACTAATTTTTCCTTAAATGAATTGGCATCAACGTTATTTGAATGTGTTGTTATTTCCATCGTGTTTTTCGGTGCAGGTTGAAGCATTTGTACGTTCATCGTTTTTTCACCTCCTTCCAAAAAACTCACTCATATTATTCAGCAATATCAGCTGTACTAGAAACATCACTACTCCCATATGTTAATAGCTTCGTAAATTTAGCAGCGGTCTCTGGGTCCATTTTTGCAAAAATAGCAGCACGTTCATCACTTTTCATAGTAGCTAAAATTGGGAATGCATCTACCTCTTGCATTTCAGATAAAACTGCAGCTGCACTTTTTGCCGACATCGTTTCATATGTTTTCACGATATCCTTCAAAGATTTCTCTGCATCCATCTCGGCTTCTTCCTTCATTTCTAGCTGATATTTATAATTGCTATTTTCATCTTCTAAACCTTCAACTTCTTGTTGTATTTCGGAAATTTTATTAGTTAAATTAGCTATTTCAGCCTTTTGATTATCTATAATTTCCTGTAAATCTATTATTTGTTCTCGTGATTCTTCTTGCTGCTGTTCAGTGCTAGCAGTAGTTGGCATGAAAAGAATTTGTTCAGTATATTGTTTCGCAGTTTGAAAGACGTTTACTCCTAACAATGTAAGAACGATGAGTGTAATGGTTAACAATAAGGTGAACGGGATTACAAAAAACAGAAGAAGCCGTTGGAACCAATTAGATTTTTTTTTTGTAGAATTTGTAGCCATTATCCGTTCACCTGCGCTTTTAGAAATTGCTGCATTGAAATTTCATTCATTAGATTATTTTCAATTGCTTTATTTGTTAAAAGGAAGTTTTCATAATCCTTTTCTTTCATTTTTTCATATTTTTTCATTTCGATATTTGCTTCAATAAGCTTTTTCTCTTTCATCTGCATTTGTAGCCGCGCTTCAGCGACTAAATTTTGATATATATTAATTGATTTATCAATATGTGAAATGAGTTGTTGATGATGTCGAATATCTTGGATAGACAATCCGGAAGATATTTTTGTTATTTGTTTTGCCTGAGAATCTTCCTTTTGCTTCAATAGTTCGTACAATTTATTTCCTACTTCTTCGAAACGTTGAACAGCACTGTTATATTCTGTTAAAGTTGAATCTTTTTCGTGTTCCTTAATTGATAAGATGTGATGAAATTTATAAGTATATTTCATAATGTCTATTCACCTTTTTCTATTAAGCGAAGTAAGCTCGTCACACTTTCTTGACTACTAATTTTATCACTTGTATTTTGCTTCAAATACTGAATTAGTTTAGGATAAAAGCTTATCGCATTGTCAATTTCCTTAGAGGAACCACGTTTATATGCACCTATATTGATAATATCCTCTGAGTTTATATACGTTGATAATAATTCTCTAAATTGTTCTGCGGCTAGTCGGTGTTCTGAGTGTACGATTTGGTTCATGACTCGACTTACACTTTTTAGAATATTGATTGCAGGAAACTGACCTTTATTTGCGAGATTACGATCTAAGACGAAGTGACCGTCTAAAATCCCTCTTACTGCATCTGCGATAGGTTCATTCATATCATCACCGTCAACTAGAACAGAATAAAAGGATGTGATCGTACCTAAGTTATTTGTCCCTGTTCTCTCTAACAATTTTGGCAATATCGCAAAAACTGATGGCGTATACCCTTTCGTAGTAGGTGGTTCACCGATAGCTAATCCAACTTCTCGTTGTGCCATCGCAACACGGGTAACTGAATCCATCATAAGGTTGACATCAAGACCTTGATCTCGAAAATACTCAGCGATTGCTGTTGCTGTATACGCTCCTTTTATTCTCATCAAAGCAGGCTGGTCTGAGGTTGCTACGATGACGATAGAACGCTTCAAGCCTTCAGCTCCTAGATCTCGCTCAATAAATTCACGGACCTCTCTACCGCGCTCTCCTATAAGTGCAATGATGTTTATATCTGCACTCGTGTTTCGCGCGATCATGCCCATTAAAGTACTTTTACCAACTCCAGACCCTGCAAAAATACCAACGCGCTGCCCTTTTCCTACAGTTAGTAAGCCATCTATGACCTTTACACCTACTGCCATTTCCTCCGCAATTGGAGGGCGATCCATTGGATTTGGTGGCTGTTGCTCAGCTTTTATTGTGGACAAGCCCTTTGGTAATTCATCACCATTTAACGGATGTCCTAGCGAATTAAGGACTTTTCCTATTAATGCTGAGCCAACTTTAATTTGTAAAGGCTTCTTCGTTGCTTCCACGATGCTGCCTGATGATATGCTGTTGACGTTCGTATATGGCATTAGCACGACAAATTCATCTCTAAATCCAACGACCTCAGCCATAATTTTATTGCTCTTGTTTGAATCTACGTATATGTAACAAACGTCTCCTATTGAGCTTTCAGGACCTTTTGATTCAATCATTAAACCGACAACTCTCGTTACTTTTCCGTACCGTTTATATGAATCTATAGAATGAATTTCAGTCATAAGGTCATGTAGTTTCAACGACAATCATTCCTCTACTAAAAGATCAAAGAGCTTCGTTTTGATTTCCTTAAGTTGACTATCAATACTTGCATCTATTTTGCCAAATGAAGATTCTATAATACAACTCGTTTCATTTCTCTCTTCATCTGGATAAACATAAATATCTGTATTATGATTCACTATATCTAATAGTTCTTTCATGTTATTTGCTACTAACTCGTAATAGGAAGGATGAACATAAATTTTAATATCACTATGCTCCTTAACTTCTTTTAGAGCCCGCTTAACAATTTGCACATAATGTTCTTTGTTCTCTTCAAGATGTTGGCCGAGGATACGCTCAGCTACTAGCATTCCTAGTTTGAGAGTTGTTTCCTCAGTTGAGTCCAATTTCTCATGATAGTCTCGCTTAGTCATGTTAACGATAGCTTGTGCTTCATCGATCACTTTCGTATATTGAGCGTAGCCGTCTTGTTTACCAGATTGCAGCCCTACGCTATAACCATCAGTCTTTGCAGCAGCGATAAGCTGCTGCTTTTCACTTTCCCAAGCTGTTTTATCAGCTTCAATAGCTTCAGTTATTTGGTTCACATACATGTCAGCCTGCTTTTTCATTTGCATCGCTTCTTGCTCTGCTGCTGCAAGCATTTGTTGTGATATTTGTTTCCAATCTTCATCATTATTACTTTGATGTTCAGTAAGCTCAGGGTGAGAAAATGATTGCAACCCTATAACCTTTTTGTCAATAGGAGAGACGTTCGCAAATGGTGCCTTAATGACTTTAGACAATAATATCATCTCCTCCACCACGGGCAACGACAATCTCACCAGTGTCCTCTAAGCGACGAATCGTAGCTACGATGCGTGATTGCGCTTCCTCTACATCCCGTAAGCGGACTGGACCCATAATTTCCATCTCTTCTTTAAAGTTGTCAACCATTCGTTTCGACATGTTTTTGAAGACGATTTCTGTAACTTCCTCACTCGATACTTTCAAGGCAAGAATAAGATCCTCATTTTGAACATCACGTATAACTCTTTGAATAGCACGATTATCAAGTGTAACAATATCCTCAAATACAAACATTCTCTTCTTAATTTCTTCAGCAAGCTCAGGGTCTTGTACTTCCAACGAATCGAGAATCGTTCTTTCTGTACTTCTGTCAACACCGTTTAAGACTTCAACAACAGATTCGATTCCACCCGTCTGAGAATAATCTTGTGTCACAGTTGTTGACAGATTCTTCTCCAATATTTGCTCAACCTCATTAATAATCTCCGGTGAGGTCCCTTCCATTAAAGCGATTCTTTTTGCTATATCCGCCTGTAATTTTTGTGGAAGTTCTGATAATATTTGACCAGCTTGTGTAGGTTCTAAATAAGACAAAACTAACGCAATCGTTTGTGGGTGTTCATTTTGGATAAAGTTTAAAATTTGACTTGGGTCTGCTTTCCTCGCAAAATCAAAAGGTTTTACTTGTAAGGAAGATGTTAAACGATTAATTATGACAGCTGCCTGCTCACTACCTAGAGCCTTTTCTAAGACAGTTTTGGCATATCCAATACCCCCTTGTGCGATATAATCTTGCGCAAGAGCGATATTGTGGAACTCTTCCATAATATCTTCCTTTGATTTTGAATCTACTTTTTTAACATTAGAAATCTCTAATGTTAGTCTCTCAATTTCTTCTTCAGATAAATGTTTGTAAATCGAAGCAGAGACGTCTGGCCCAAGAGAAATTAAGAGAATGGCCGCCTTTTGTTTGCCGGTTAATTTTACCTTACCATCCTTAATAGCCATCTTTTTTCCTCCTAATCATCAGATAACCATGATCTTAGCAATTTTGCGAAATCTTCTGGTTTATCTTGTGCCATTTTTTCTAGTTGCTTTTTACGCACGAGTGTTTCTGTTTCTTGTTCATTATTTACATCAGGAAGTGAAATTGGTGGCTGCTCTTCTAGATCAATATCTTCAACAGCTGCCTTCGATCGTTTTCTCACTAACAGGATGATCAGAATGATGATTGTTAATAATAATAGTCCGCCAACAATATATACCCATGTCGGTACTGATGGTTTTACTTCCTCTTCAAAAACTGTCTTCCCATTAAATGGAGCAACAGAAACAACGACTTTTTGCTGCAATTCCTCTTCTGTAAGTTCCTCGACGTCGTTCTCTTGATTGATGGTCGTACGGACGATAGTACTTAGAATTTGTTTAATATCCTCTTCTTGCTGCACTGGTAGAGAATTACGATCATCTGCTACAGGTGGCTCTACCATCACTTGAATACTAAGGTCACGTACCTTATATGGACTCTCCACTATTTCTTTAGTAATTCGGTTTACTTCGTTATTGATCGTTTCTTCGATCCGTTCATAATCGCCAGACGTTTCACCATCAACACCAGGATAATTCGTTACTTCATTTTCACCTGTTCCAGGGATACCACCCGCTTGAGCTCCACTGCCTGTAAACGTTTCTGTAATACGTTTAGCACTAATCGCAATACCTTCATTATTTTCTGGATCTGTCGCAGTAACTAAATTTTCTTGGCGATTTTCTTGTGTAAAATCAAGGTCAGTCGTAACCGAAACGACTACCTTATCCTGCCCCATCATCATGCCGAGCATTTGCTGAACTTGACGCTGAATCCCTCTTTCAACATCACGTTTAATTTCCAATTGATTCGCAATTATTGAGCCAGCAGAATAATTATTTTCATTATTTAAGTCAAAATACTGAAAATGTTGATTCATAATGACGATATTATCAGTAGGAAGGTTTGGTATGCTTTTTGACACTAAATGATAAAGTGCTTTAATATTGTTATCTTCAAATTTATACCCGTCCTTTGTTTGCAAAACAATTGATGCTGTAGCTTCTTCATCAACTGAATTTACGAATAAAGCCGGTTCAGGAAGATAGATCATTACCGTTGCATCCTGTACACCATCAATACCTTTAATTAAATTAGCCAATTCGGTTTGTGTTGCTTCTAATTTCAACATGTTAAATTCATTTTCTGTCGTTCCTAAGCCAGAATCGTTCCCAAAATCTGCATAGTCAAAGCTCCCGCTTTCAGGAATTCCTTCTGCTGCTAATTCCACTAAGAGTGAATCAACCATGTCAGCAGGCACATAAATTGTTGTACCGTTATTTGAAATTTCCGATGCAATACCTCTGGAATCTAAGGTAGCTTTAATTTGTCCTGTTTCTTGTGGTGTTAAATCGACATAAAGCGGTTGAAAATTTTTATTATTAACGAAGAGAAGTATGACTGAAATGATTACAATCATTAGGGCAAACGCCCCAATGAT